>JALNZF010000007.1 GCA_023229435.1 Nitrospirota bacterium | reverse complement strand
TGCCTGTTGCTTATTCTTGTGCGACTTTATATCTGATCGTTTGCCATCGGCTACTGTCGCCAAACCGTTTTTGCTCGACCATTTCATGGGTCCACCCGCTGTTTCATAGAACTTTTGACAGAATCGTTTTGTTCGTTTGAGGATCAGCGTATTTACGATAATGCTATTCAACAGGAGCCAAATGGTGTATACTATCAAACAGATAGAAAAAACTGAGAATTAACAATAAGGAGAACAAATCATGAACAAAGAAAAAGTTGAAGAAGCCCTCAAACAAGTGCGGCCGGCGCTCCAGCGCGACGGAGGTGATATCGAACTCGTGAGCGTTGAAGAGAATGGTACGGTAAAAGTTCGGCTCAAGGGTGCCTGCGGATCCTGTCCGATGTCCACAATGACCCTCAAGATGGGCGTGGAGAAGCACCTCAAGGAGCAGTTCCCCGAGCTAAAGGAAGTGGTTCAGGTAGCGTAAAGGCGTCTTTTGCTCGAACATACCTCCGTTTACCCAAACCCTCTCTTTGTGGGAATGAGCGAACCTATTCCCTCTCCGCTCAAAGAGAGGTACGAGGTGAGAGTGTTTTATCTGTCCTGAGCGAATGGCTCATGAATGTTTCATAAACCATGACTTGGACAAGCAGGAACCAGTTACTGTTTTGTTGCAGGACCCTGCGATTCAACCTTTCCCGTTATCATGAAACTTTTGAAACTGCCGTCTCTATCTCTGCAGCTGAATTTTGTATTGTGTCGATGATATGAGGATGGTTACGCAACCAGGATGAATATTGCTGATGCTGTGATAAAAAATACTCATGGCTTTGCGCCGGACCTTTTGACAAAATTCGCTTGACACTTCAACCTCATTTTGATATAACCGCATTACTTTTCGTAGAAGTTCTCAAGCGGTAATTTCACAAGCTGTAATCTCAATGTTATAACATAATGGCAGGTGAGACAGAATGGAAGCTACGACAGTACACGCGCGCGATACATTCAGCGGAGGTGTGCATCCTGCTGATAATAAGTACCTGACTGCACACAAACCGACCATTGCCGCAGCCATTCCCAAACGCGCGATCATTCCCTTGAGCCAGCATATCGGCGCCCCCACAAAGCCCCTCGTCGTTATTGGACAGGAAGTAAAAAAAGGAGAAAAGATCGGTGAAACCACCGGTTTTGTCTCGGCACCCGTCCATGCATCGATCTCCGGCAAGGTAACGGCCATCGGCAATTTTCCGCACATCCTTGGATCGGACATGCCGTCGATCATTATCGAGAGTGACGGCAAGGATGAGTGGGTGGCCGGTCTCAAGGAAACGCCTGACTACAACGTATTAAGCCCCGATGAACTCAAAAAACTTGTGCTGGATGCCGGCATTGTCGGCATGGGCGGGGCCACGTTCCCGACACACGTGAAGCTTTCTCCTCCCAAAGAGAAACCGATCGACGTGGTGATCCTGAACGGCGCTGAGTGCGAACCCTTTCTGACCTCCGACCACCGGCTCATGCTCGAAAGACCGAACGAGATCATTGAGGGTCTCAAGATCCTTATGCGGATACTGAACGTCAGCAAGGGATATATCGGAATCGAGGCAAACAAGCCGGATGCTATCGAGACCATGACCAGGGTTGCTGCGGGATCACCAGAGATCAAGGTTTGGCCTGTCAAGGTGAAGTACCCGCAGGGCGCTGAGAAGATGCTCATCAAAGCGATTGCGGGCAGGACCGTTCCCGCGGGCAGCCTGCCCATGGACGTTGGTGTGGTGGTGCAGAACGTGGGCACGGCCGAGGCCATCTTCAATGCAGTGCGCTACGGCAAGCCGCTCATCGAGCGCTATGTCACCGTGACCGGCAGGGGGGTCAAGGACCCGAAAAACTTCCTCGTCCGGATCGGCACGCAGTTCTCCCAGCTTATCGAAGAAGCGGGCGGCCTTACTGACGAGGCGGCCAAGGTGATCTCCGGCGGCCCCATGATGGGGATGAGCCAATACACGCTTGATGTTCCCGTGATCAAAGGCACGTCCGGGATTACGGTCCTCCCGAAAGCCGAGGTGGGTATAAAATCCTTCGGGCCCTGTATTCGCTGCGGCCGGTGTATTGATGCCTGCCCCATGAAACTGCAGCCGTCTCTGCTCGGGCTCTATATTGAGAAGGGCCATTACGAAGAGGCAAAAGATTACAACCTGATGGACTGCTTTGAGTGCGGTTCCTGCACGTTTGTCTGTCCGGCCAACCGGCCCATGGTGCAGTGGGTGAAGAAGGCGAAAAAGGAACTGGCGAAGAAAAAGAATTAGTTCAGAGTTCAGATCATTCGACTGTCGCTCATGATGGTGAGCATGAGTCGAACCAGTTTGGAGTAAACAGGACAATATCCCGGCCGAATGAGGTATAGATAATGGAAGCACCCGCTAAGGAACAAATCAAGGAACAACCGAAAGAACCTCAAAAACTGATCGTCTCGATCGGTCCTCACATGCATGACGAGGAGAACACTGCCAAGATCATGTGGACCGTGAGCGGCGCGCTCCTGCCTGCTACGCTGATGTCGGTGTACTTCTTCGGCATGCCGGCCGTCATGGTGATCCTTGTCTCTCTCCTTTCGGCGCTGATCTCGGAAGCAGTCACGCAGAAGATGTTGAAAAAACCGGCCACCCTGTCCGATGGGAGCGCTTTCCTGACCGGTCTGCTTCTTGCCATGAATTTGCCGGCGAATGCGCCGCTGTATATTCCCGCGGTCGGATCGTTCGTCGCCATTGTTATCACGAAGCATCTGTTTGGGGGGCTCGGGTACAATATATTCAACCCGGCGCTCATCGGACGGGCTTTTGTTCTCATCAGTTTTCCCAAACTGATGACGACGTTTGTGCCAACCAGCGTTATGCATATGGACGCGAAGACCATGGCAACCCCGCTGGTCATCTTAAAAGAAGAAGGGATTTCGAAGCTTCTCGAGATCTATCACACCAAGATGGCACTGTATCAGGACCTCTTTATCGGGAACAGGGCCGGATCCCTCGGAGAGACCTCGGTGATCGCGCTCTTGCTCGGTGCTGGCTTCCTCTTGATGAAGAGATATATCACCTGGCATGTCCCGATATCATTCGTTGCGACCGTCGGGGTTCTTTCCTGGTTGTTCGGGGGGAAAGAGGGCCTGATGTCCGGAGATGCGATCTTCCATATGATGTCCGGTGGCCTTATTCTCGGCGCATTCTTCATGGCCACAGACTATGTGACCGGTCCCTCGGTCCGCAGCGCCCAGGTCGTGTTCGGCGTCGCGTGCGGTGTTCTTACGGTGCTCATTCGGCTCAAGGGCGGGTATCCCGAAGGCGTGATGTTCGCGATCCTGCTTATGAACTGCTTTGCACCGCTTCTTGACCGGGGCATGCGGAGTCGCGTTTTCGGCAAGGTAAAGGCCGCGGGGGTGAAGAAATGAAGGAGATGATCAAGATAACCCTCAGCCTTGTCGCAATCTTTATTGCAGCGGGTATCATCATGGGCGTTACGTATAAATACACTTCGCCGGTGCGTTTTATCGCTGAAAAGAAGGAAAAGGAAGAAGCGCTGAAGCAAATGGCTCCTGATGCGACAGACCCGATCATTCCCGCGGGGACCTGGAGCAGCAGTCATGGCAAACCCTACGAATATTATCGGGCGACCTCTCAGGGGAAGCCGGTGGCCTATATATCCAGCACGGCAGGCAAGGGATATTCAAGCTTTATCGCCATGCTCGTGTCGTTGGACCCCGATCTGAAAATCAGGGAGGTCAAGATACTGCACCATGGCGAGACGCCCGGTTTGGGCGATCAGGTAGAGGACCGGACGCTTTTTCTCGACCAGTTCAAGGGCAAAGCACTTTCGCAGCTCATTCTCCTGAAAACGGAAACCAAGGAGAACATTCAGGCAATTTCAGGAGCAACGATCTCGAGCCGTGCAGTAACCAATGGCGTGAAGGACGCAGTGCAGACACTTGTCGATACGTATGGTTCAGGGATTAAGTCCGCGGCGCAGGGGGTGGCACCATGAGCAACGTCAATTACGGGACCATCATCAAAAATGGCATCTTCGGTGAAAACCCTGTTTTCAGACTGGCACTCTCCCTCTGTCCAGCCGTAGCTGTTACGAGCGGCGTGAAGAACGGATTTCTTATGGGAGTGGCCGTGCTCTTCGTGATGACCATGGTCAATGCCACCGTTTCCCTTCTCCGAAAATTTATTAACCCGAAGGTCCGTATTCCTTCGTACATGTTCATTATCGCCACCTGGGTCACGGTGACCGACCTTGTCATGGCCGCGTATGCGCGGGACGTCTATAAGCAGATGGGACTGTATATCATGCTTATCGTCGCATTTGCCATTGTGCTTTCGCGGGCGGAGATGTTCGCGAGCAAGAACAAACTGCTCCCCTCGATCGTCGACGGCGCTGCGATGGGCATGGGATTTCTCCTTGCCCTCGTGCTCCTCGGAATTTTCCGGGAATTTCTGGGCAAAGGATCGCTCTGGGGATATCAGATATTGGTCTCCGACGGGAAAGCAATCAAGCCGCTTCTGATCATGATACTTCCCACCGGAGGGTTTTTTGCCATGGGTCTCATGATGGGCTGGTTGAACTGGATAGACCGGAAATTCTTCGGCGGCAGCGGCGGTGGAGGCGGGGCGCACCATTAAGAATTGCGGGATGCGGAGTGCGGAATGCGGAATTAAAATTCCAAATACGCAATCCAAAATCTGAAGTCGTTCCACCCGGAGGGGATCATGCATATAAATTGGGAACACGTAGTAACCATATTCATCGCATCAGCGCTCATCAATAATTTTGTCTTCTCCCGTTACCTCGGCCTCTGCATCTTCTTCGGCGTGACCAAGAAGATGGAGACCGCCGTGGGCATGAGCTTCACCTTTACCGCCGTGATGCTGATCGGGGCGGCCCTGAACTGGGTGATCTACGAGTATGTCATGATCCCCTTTCACCTGGGATTCCTGAAGATCGTTATTTTCATCGGCGTGGTTGCCGCGTTCGTCCAGGCCGCGGACACGATCATGAAGAAAGTCACTCCGGCGCTGTACTATAAGCTGGGAATTTACCTCGCGCTGATCGTGACGAACTGCATCATTCTGGCCGTGCCGCTTATCAACGCGGAGGAACATTACGGTCTGTTCGAGAGCATGTCCCTTGCCCTGGGTTCGGGTCTCGGATTCAGCCTCGCGCTCATCATCATGGCGAGCATCCGGGAAAAGCTTGAGCTTGCAGACGTGCCCAGATCCTTTCAGGGACTGCCTATTTCGTTCGTTCTCACCGGGCTCATCGCCCTCGCTTTTTTAGGTTTCTCGGGCATGATCACGCTTTAACCATGAATGAAGAAGGTAAAAAACCATGTATGAACAACTGACGCATATTTTTACGCAAGTCCTCACCCATATCGTAGGGGTTTTCTTCAACAATCTGCTCCCCCAGATTGGTGTGGGCGGGTCTGTGGAGACACTCGAAAAAGTGCCGTGGGATAATGTGGTGTACGGACTCGTGGTCCTTGCCGCGCTCGGCGTCGTCTTTGGCATTGCGCTGGCGATCGTTGCCGCTCGATTTGTCGTGAAAACCGATCCCAAGGTGGAGAAGGTGCGCGATGTTCTGCCGGGCGCCAACTGCGGCGCCTGCGGATTCGCCGGCTGCATGGGATATGCCGAGGCCGTGGTGGGGAACCCCGATGTTGCCGTGAACATGTGCGCCCCCGGTAAATCGGCGGTTGCCGAAAAGATCGCGGAGATCACCGGTAAGAAGGCTGAAAAGGTTGACCCCAAGATCGCACGGGTCTTCTGCCAGGGCGGCAATTCCCTGAGCCAGCGGAAATTCATCTACACCGGCGTAATGGACTGCACGGCGGCGGTGCTCGCGGCAGGCGGCGACAAATCCTGCGAGTACGGATGCCTGGGATATGCCACCTGCATGCGCGCCTGCCCCTTCGAGGCCATCACGATGAGCGCCGACAACCTGCCGATCATCAGCAAGGAGAAGTGCACCGCCTGCGGCAAGTGCGTTGCCGCCTGTCCGAAACAGGTGATCGAACTTGCGGTGGAGTCCAAAGCGGTGGTGATCAGCTGTCACAGCAGGGACAAGGGCGCGGACACCAAGAAGAAGTGCCAGGTCGGGTGCATTGCCTGCGGGATCTGCGTCAGGACCTGCCCGGTTGACGCCATCAAGATCGACAACAACGTGGCGCGGATCGACCATGGCAAATGCGTCGTCTGCGGCCTCTGTATCAGGAAATGTCCGACGAACGCGATCCGCGATTACATTCCGGTACGCCCCAAGGCATTCATCGATCCATCAAAGTGCGCGGGCATCGATGTGTGTGAAAAGGTCTGCCCGGTCAGCGCCATCTCCGGAGACATCCGTTCGGTGCATGTCGTCAATCAGGAGAAATGCATCGGTTGCCGGATGTGCGAGTCCCGTTGCCCCAAGAAGGCCATTACGATGATTGAAGCGCCTTCCTCGGGTGCGGTGAAGAAGCCCGCGCAGGCACAAGAGCCGGTCACGGTTTAACAGGACCTCAACCCATACTGGAAAAGGGGATGCGTAACGTGCATTCCCTTTTTTTTCGCGCAGAAAAACAGACCGGAGACACTTCCTTTTTCTGCTTGACAAAATTCCGCGCTTAGGTTAAAAACAGACTCATTCGTCATTCTGCTCAATTTCGACACGATCATTTTTTGGAGGTATACATGAATCCTGAGGATATCAAATACCATAGGGAACATGCCTGGGTGCGAGCAGAAGGCAAGCGTGCTACTATCGGTATCACCGACTACGCTCAACAGCAGATGGGCGATATCGTGTATATCGATCTGCCCGAGGTTGAAACCGAGATCGATGCAGACTCGGAACTGTCCGAGGTCGAGTCCACCAAGGCCACCTCACCCGTGGTCAGCCCGGTATCGGGCACGGTCGCGGAGGTGAACGAGGACCTTGCCGACTCGCCGGAGATCATCAATGAAGATCCCTACGGCAACGGTTGGCTCGTCGTGCTCGAGATGAGCGATCCCTCGGAGTTGAACGACCTGATGACCAAGTCGGAGTACGAGAAGTTCCTGAAGGAAGAAGAGGCGAAGTAGGGAAAAAGGAATGCGGCATTAACTTAATACACATTGACCGAAAGGGAGAGTATTTACTCTCCCTTTTTTTACTCTGCAAAACATGAAAACAAAAAGATTAAGCACAGAGGACACAGAGGTACAATCGTGAGCGCATACGCAGGGGTCCCAAAGAACGTCATTCCCGAAGTTTTATAAGCCTGCCCCGGTATATTTTTAAGCCGGGGGGAATCCGGTTTTTTTCAATCAGTAAAACCATATCCCCGATGGAGGCGTTCGGGGATGACCGAACAAGTCAGGAGCATATCATGACAATAAAACTCACGATCATCGGCGCGGGACCCGGCGGTTATGTGGCCGCGATCCGAGCGGCCCAGAAGGGCGCTGAGGTGACGGTCGTCGAAGGGGCTGAAGTGGGCGGCACCTGCCTGAACTGGGGGTGCATACCCACGAAGACCCTTATCGCGTCAGCCGAGGCGCTGGTGCGTACCCGTCACGCCGCTGATTTCGGCATTCAGGTGTCGGGAGAGGTAAGCTATAACCTGACAAAGATCCGCGAGCGCAAGGACAAGGTCGTATCCACCCAGGTCAAGGGCATCCGGAGCCTGTTCAAGAGCTGGGGCGTGAACCTCATCGAGGGCCGCGGTTCAATACTCTCGCCCGGTATGGTGCGGGTGGTCCGGAAGGACGGCACGGTAGTGGACGTGAGGTTCGACAAGGTCATTATTGCCACAGGCTCGCGGCCCGCGAAGCTGCCCGGGTTCCCCTTCGACGGAGAGAGTGTGATCACGAGCGATGAAGCGATCCAGCTCAAGGATATACCCAAAAGCCTTCTCATCATCGGCGCGGGAGTGATCGGTTGCGAGTTCGCATTTATCTACAATGTCTTTGGCGCGGAAGTGACCATGGTCGAGATGATGGCGCACGCGATCTCGACCGAGGACGAGGAGATGTCCGGGATCCTCGAACGGGAGCTGAAAAAGGCAAAGATCAAGCTCGTGACGAACGTGAAAGTAGAAAAGGTGGACAAGGGCCCGGATGGAATGATGGTAGCGAAGCTGTCGAACGGGACAGAGGCCAGGGCCGAACGGATACTCGTTTCCATCGGCCGGAGCATGAACTCGGAAAACCTCGGGCTTGATACTGTCGGAGTGGTCATCGGCAAACGCGGCGAGATCACGGTAAATGATAAGATGGAGACCAACGTGCCGGGCATCTACGCCATCGGCGACGTGACGGGGAACATGATGCTGGCACATGTCGCGTCGCACCAGGGTCTCGTGGCAGTGGATAACGCGCTCGGTGGGGATTCCCGTATGGATTATAACGTGGTCCCGGCCGGCATCTTCACTATGCCCGAGATCGGCAGCGTCGGCCTCAGGGAAAAGCAGGCCATCGAGAAGGGCATCAAATACCGTGTGGGCAGGTTTCCGTTCCGGGGGCTCGGCAAGGCGCACGCCATGGGCGAGATCACGGGAATGGCAAAGATCATCGCTGATGAAGACACGGACAAGGTTATCGGCGTTCACATCTGCGGCGCCCATGCCACAGACCTGATCCACGAGGGTGCGCTGGCCATAAAGATGGGCGCTACGGCAAGACAGCTCGGGGACATGATCCATGCACATCCCACACTGGCAGAGGCCTTGATGGAAGCGGCAGAAGATGTGCATACGATGGCAGTCCATGTGATGAAGGAAAAGTAGTCAGGAGGCAGGTGGCAGGGGAAAGACCACTCTCTCCTTGGACATTTTTATCATGACATCGGGGTCTCCTCGTATTGACTAATGGGGAGAACAATGCTATACCTATTTGCAGGCGAGTGTGCTGAGATATAATTTCGCACAAGCAAGTGCAACTGATCTCTCAACCATATGAAAAAAGTCATGCCTATATACTGCACGTATCTTTGGGGCGGTCATCTTTTGTATCTGGGCCGGCTCGACTGCAATACCAGACACAGGCACCATGCCCTGCAAGTAATCTTTAACCGGACGGGGCAGTTTTTTGAATTGCGGATTGATGGATCCTCGATTGAATGCGACGGGGTCGTTATCGGGTCCGACTATCCCCACTCACTTCTCAGTTCCAGTGACAGTCAGGTCCACCTGCTGATCGACCATCAAAGCGCGGTTGCCAGAACGATTGCACGACAGCATCTCGGAAAAAAGAATATTAAAATACTCACCGGCGTTCTCCTCAGGAGGTTACGGGGATGTATCGGCGCCCGGGTTAATTTTCTCGGGTCATGCACACAAGCCCACGAGGTCTACAGAAAAATCGTATCGGTACTTGGTGGATTTGCCGAGCATCCAGAGGATGCGGTTGACCCTCGGATACAAGCCGTCATGGACCTGCTGCAGGAAAAACTTCTTTGCGAGAAAGTGACCGTCGCGGAACTTGCCCGGCGAGCCTGCCTTTCCGAAAGCCGGTTAATGCATCTGTTCACCAAGCAAATCGGCATTCCAATCCGGCGTTATAATCTGTGGCTGCGGGTTTTGGCGGCAGAGCGATTCATTGCGCAGGGCAAGATGTCTTTTACCGAGGCTGCGCATAGCGCCGGGTTTGCTGATTCCGCGCATCTCTGTCGCACCTACAGAAGCATGTTCGGCCACCAACTTACCGATTGTGTCAAAAACAGCAGGTTCGTTCAAGTAAATTCCTGTTATTTCTGATACCCTCCAATTAGCCGTACATCAACGGAAGAAAAATAATTAATTCAGAATGCAGCCCCCCGCCATTCTGTTCGAGGGGGACCGCCGCTCATCCGAGGATCAAACTCGAACATTTTCGATTTTATCTGGCTTGAAAGGAGACGCCTCTGCTCCGCTCGTGCAGAAAAATAAGAAAGGGGGAAAAATGAAAACCTGGTTTATCATATGTATTACCGGAATGGCCATGATTACCAGCGCCTGCAGTTCCGTGCCCCTGATCGGCAAAGCCGACGACGAAAGGAGGGGTCGTCGACCTGGGACCAAGGCCGCGTATGAGATGTTATGTACGTCGGGTGACCTGGTCAAAGTGCTTGAAGACACACATTTCAGCAAGGAAATGAAAGAAGCTTTCTATCAATCCAACTGTTCAGCCGAACGGTCCTATGAAAAGGTCAAAAAGCTTTTCATATCCATGACGCCTGAACAGAGGAAGGACATCAGAACCGCCTTCAAAAAGAATGGCTATGAAATAAATGGCGGGTCGTGTTGAGGATTGTTAAACAATACATCCGGTCGGATGTAAACTCTCTGATTCAACAATGTTCTTTAAAAAAGAGAGTGGCGGTCAACATCGTTGGACAATCTTGAATATGAATGAAATTATCAAAATCACTCACATGAAAAAGCAATTTCCGCATGGATGGTTTGCGGCATGTGGGCGGGAAATCACGTCAAATACAGCTGTCGTGTCTTCCTGGTCCGAGGTGACTTGTAAAAACTGCAAATTGAAACAATTACGCTTAGCAGATCGAGAGCACTATTGCGATCTGTCCGCAGGTATCAGGGAATCGGTAGGGTCAATTCTCTCTCCTTGAGTTCGCGTCATTCTGATCCACCACAAATTTCATCATGCATGCTCGCCTTGTTTTGCTTCACCCTTTCTCTGTTGCCTCGTCCAGCTTCCCGAATGCCTTCAACACGACCTCCGACAGCGCCGGATGAATATGCATGCCCTTGGCAACGGACCAAAGGTTGCCGTCACCTGCCATGGCATTCACGACCTCCTGGATCAGGATGGACGCCTGCGGGCCGATGATGTGGTATCCCAGGATCTTTCCCGTCTTCCGCTGCACCACGGCCTTGGCAAAGCCCTCGGTCTCGATCATGGCATCGCCGCGTGCCACGTCCGTGTACATGGCCTTGCCCACAAGAACCTCATCTTTGCCCATGAGCTTGACAGCCTCCTCCTCGGTCAACCCCACTGCAGCTATCTCCGGGTATGAGAAAACGGCATGCGGCACGGTCAGGAAGTTCATGCGTGATTTCTTTCCGTGAACGGCATTGTGCCAGACAAGTTCGGCCTCATGATTTGCCGTATGCCGGAACATTTTCTTACCGATGGCATCGCCGAACGCCCAGATACCTTTCTTCGACGTCTCAAAGAACTCATCCACGACGATGTAATCCTTTTCGTCCGTCTTCACGCCGGTATTCTTTACCATCAGAAGATCGGCATTTGATCTCCTTCCTGCGGCGATCAGAACAGATTGAGCGATGACCTCCAGCTGTTTTCCGCTGTTCTGCTCTTTTGCCGTGACCGTAGTGACCTTTCCGGTTTGGCGGACCTCAATGACTTCGGTATTGGTATGAATAGTCATGCGGCGGGACAGGGATGTCTTCAGCAGTTCCGAGATCTCAGTTTCCTCTGCGGGCACGAGACGCTTGTTCCTCTGTATGATGGTGACCTTCGTGCCCATGGCCTCGAAGAAATGGGCGAACTCAGCGGCGATGTATCCGCCGCCGATGATGATCATGCTTTCCGGACGTTCCGTGAGCCGGAGCGCACTCTCGTTCGTGAGGTACTCGATGCTCTCGATGCCTTTGATGGGAGGAATGAGCGGCCGGGCGCCGGATACGATGAAGATCGTTTTACCTTTGATCGTCCGGCCCGCCGCATCGAGTGTATATTCCCCCGTAAACTGCGCCTCGCTCCCGTAGAAATCGAAATCTTCGGTTTCGTCCAACGTTTTTTGGATAGTGTCGTGACTCTTTTTCACGGTCTTTCGCATCCGCTCCATGATGGATGCGAAATCGATCGCCTTGATCTCTGCCGTGATGCCGAATTTTTGTGCCTCGCGGATCTCCATGATCCTGTCAGCCGGAAAGACGATCATCTTTGTGGGAATGCAGCCGACGTTCAGGCAGGTGCCGCCCACAGGCCCCTTGTCCACGAGGGCCACGGTCTTGTTATGCTTCAGCGCGTCGTTGACAAGGTTTGCGCCCGCTCCGGAGCCGATGATGATGACGTCGTATTCTTTCATGGTAGTCCTTTCAGGAAGCAGACTCCTCCTTGACTATGGTCTGATCGTAAGGTAGATCGAACCTCCTTGCCGATAGATGAGCAGGAGCACGCCATCCTTTTCTCCAATCTTGGAGACGGCCTGTTCATAATCCTGCGTGCTCTTGATGTTCTGACGGTTCACTTCCTGGATCACGTCATTGGTCTGCAAAAAAGCACGGCTGGGGCCGTCTGGAGAGACATCAGTCACGACAACTCCGCTCATACTCTCGGGGATGTCAAGCTTGTCGCGCAGGCTTGTGGTGAGGTCCTGGACCGTGATGCCCTTCAATACGTTGTTGTATTCGCTCTTTTTTATGTCCGCTTTTTCTTTTAATTCACTGAGCGTTGCCAGGAGGGACTGTTGATTGCCATCCCGTATTATCTTCATCTCGATCTTTGTTTCTGGCGATAAGGCGGACACCCGGTTCCTGAGGCTGGTGGCGTCGGTAACCGCTTTCCCGTCCAGTTCGATGATGAGGTCGCCCCGCTTCAGACCGGCCTTGGCCGCAGGGCTGTCTTCCATGACGCCCGAGACCAGGGCGCCTGACTGTTCCGTGATCTTGAAGGATTTCGCGAGCTCCGGTGAAAGATCCTGGATGCTGACACCCAGCCAGCCGCGGATCACTTTCCCGTGCTTGATGATATTGTCCATAACGCTTGTTGCCATGTCGGAGGGTATCGCAAAGCCGATCCCCATATATCCGCCGCTGGTCGAGAAGATGGCGGTATTGATGCCGATCAGTTCACCGTTGGTGTTGACCAGCGCGCCGCCCGAATTGCCCGGGTTGATGGCCGCGTCGGTCTGGATGAAGTCCTCAAAATCAGCGAGACCGATATGCGATCTTCCCACGGCGCTCACGATCCCCATGGTGATCGTCTGGTTCAGGCCAAAGGGATTGCCAATGGCGATCACCACGTCACCGGTCTTCAGCGTAGATGATGACCCTACGGGTATCGTCGGTAGTTCCCCGGCATCGATCTTCACGACGGCGAGGTCTGTTTTGGAATCAACGCCCACGATCGTGCCTTTGAATTCCCGTTTGTCATACAGAACCACCTTGATCTCTTCGGCCCCCTTGACTACATGGCTGTTCGTAAGGATATACCCTGTGTCGGACACGATCACACCCGAGCCCAGGGCCGAGGACTTCTGTTTCCGGTTCTGCCCCGGATGGTTGAACTGGTCGCCGAAGAAGCGCCTGAAAAAAGGATCGTTGAACATATCGCCGAAGGGGTTCTCTTGCGCCGGGATCGTGGTCGTTGTCGAAATATTCACCACGGCGGGCCGTACTGCCTCGGCCACCTCGGCCAGTGCATTGCTTAAATTCCCGAGCAGCTTTTTACTGTCCGGGGAAATGGTTTTCCCCCCGGCGTGGGCGGTATTACCGGTCAGGTAAACGCCCGAAACCAGGAATAGAATGCTGAGTACAACAAGAAACCATGATATTTTGCTGTTGCGGATGCGCTTCTGCATATGCTCCTCCTTGTTAGATGATAATGAAGTCCTCTGTTGCAGCAATGACGAATTTGTATTTTATTCCAGTAGATGTTCTCACTTTTCAATGACCGCATGGGGTTTGCAGGAATTTGACACTCAATATGAACATTGGTTTAACAAAGCTGTATTATTTCCGAGAGGGCTGAATATCCTGTTGTTACACTACCAATTCCAATCTGTTGCTGTCAAGGAACAATAAATATCCTTCCACGCGCTCAAGCTTGAAGATCTCTTTCACTGCCTCACAATATATCTTGATCTGCGGGCGGTAATGATCCTTCCACGATCTGAGCGCGCCGTCATTCTCGATAAGAATGGACTTATAATCTATAACAGATCCTTTCCCGTCCCTGATGACGACGCGATCGATGATGCCGCTCACGAGGGAGTGGCCTTTTTTGTACAGGAAAGGCAGCTCCGAATACGACTTATCGCGGCGCTCGAAAATCCATGCTCTGTCCCGATTTTCAAGAATTGATCCCAGGATCGACCCGACATTCAGCTTAAAGTTATTTTGAGCGTCGTGCCCGAGCGTCATTATCTCAGGATATTCGGCCGTGATCCTGTCAATATCGTATACACCGGCCTTTGAGTGTTCCTCAAGACAACGGTGGAGAACGCTCCCCCGGGTGAGGGGGGAAACATCCCTGGTTTCACCTGAAAGGGCCGGTGCCCCGGTTGCATCTTCCATTTTTCGCTCGATGAAGTCTGTTGCCCGCTTCCACTCAAGCGCTTCCGAGCGCGGGAGAGGGGAGATGTTGTCGAGGACTTGTTGTACCTCGATCTGCGTCGTAACGGCCTGATCAGCGTTCCTCTTGAAAAATCGGGCCGAAGGAGGTTTTTCCGTCATGCTTGGTTCCCCGGCAGACGAGGGATATGAGTAGCAACGTGTGCCTGCCGGATCGGTGATCGGTGCTTCAAATAATGGTTGCGGCGCGGTGATATACAGGTAATCCAGCCAGGTGTTCTGTTTGATCGGCGTCTTGCCGGCTCCGAGGGTGCCGAGCATGATCAGATGGTCCCGTGCCCGTGTCATCGCGACATAGAGAAGCCGCTGGTGTTCCCGCCTGAGCTCTTCCTGTTCGCCGCTGTCGCCTTTCCACATATCGTCATACACCGGGTTGTCCGGATCCTTGATGGCGATGCGCGGCATACCGCCTGTTTCGCTGATGAGCGCCTCCGGTCCAATGGTGAGCGATCGCGCGGCCTGGTTCATCCCCGGCAGGAACACGATGGGAAATTCCAGACCCTTTGCCTTATGCACGGTCAGGATGCCGACGGACCCCTGGAACCCGGGAAGGTTCATGTCAGCGGCGGCTTCGCGCTGCTCGGTCCTGCGGATGTTCCTGACCCATTCAACGAAGTCCTGGAGCGTGGTGTAGCCGCGGCGATCGAACTCGCGGGCAGTATCGAGCAGTTTATCGATGTTGAAGACCGCCTGAGGGTTCCTCCTGCCGAACCGCACATAGGCGCCGCTCTCATTGACGATCATATGAATGAGGGAGGCAAGAGGCGCGACGCCCGCGAGCTGTTGCCAGCGGTGCAACAATTCCCACGCTCCTGGTTTCAGCGTTCGGAGGGCATCGGCCATATCTCCCTGGTGCTGCATGAGGTCGAAGATGTCCTTGTCCGTGAACCCGAAGAGGGCCGAGGTAAGGGCCGCGGCAAGCGCCAGTTTATCATCCTTGTTCCAGAGGAAAAAGAGGGTGCTCATCAAGGCCTGGATCTCATCCTCCTCGTAGAAGCCGATGCCGCCGATCACGCGGAAGGGAATGCCTGCCTGCTGCAGTGCTGTTTCGTATTCTTTGAGCCTTGTGCGCGACTGGATCAGGATGGCGCAGTCGCCGAAAGCAGCGGGACGCATTTTCCAATCAGATACCGGCCCGGTTTCAAATCCCCCCCCGCCCCCCTTTGTTAAAGGGGGGATTTCTTCTTTTCCCCCTTTGGAAAAGAGGGATTGAGGGGGCTTTGTACCTGCAGACCTTTCATAAACAGTTGCCCCGCGTTCGATCAACGACGATATCTCCCTCGCAAGCACTTCTGCTTCCGTGGGGCCGGTCAACTGTGCGTCCGCGGGCGTCTGCTGAATCTCGATCAGCTGCACGCTCCCCTTGTGGTCTTTCCGGTCAACGTCAGAGGCTTTATAACGTTCTCCCCACAGCCCTGCAAAGACCCTGTTCACGGTCTCGATGACCTCGGGTGTTGAACGGAAGTTCTTATCGAGCGTGAGAATCGCCCTCGATCCTGGCGGCAGAAGCGTCTCCATTTTCTGCTTGACGTTCTCGATCAGGCGGTAGTTCGCCTCGCGGAAACGGTAAATGGACTGCTTCTCATCGCCGACCACGAACAGCGTGGGGGGCATGCGCTTATCAGCCCCCAGGCCCGCGAAGATCTCGCTGGTCAGCTTGTCGAGGATTGCCCACTGGATATCGCTGGTGTCCTGGAACTCGTCAACGAGGAAATGCAATATCTTGCGGTCGAGCCAGTAGAGGATCTCCGGCGATTCACTATTCTGGAGCAGGCGATAGGTGTAGATCTCGAGGTCATCGAAGTCCAGAAGACCTTCCCTGATCTTTGATGCCTGGTATTGTTCGGCGGAGCGCAAATACAGCCGGAGCATGCTGAGTGACTCGCGGCCTGCTTGCGCGCGTTGGTACGCGTTCCTGAGCCGGTACAGCAAAGCCTGGATCGCGAAGAAGAGCTTCTCATATTCCTTTCTGTTCCCGCCTTTAAATGCTTTTGCGGCGATCTTCGCGTTCTTGCGCGGTGCGCCTTCGAGGGTGAAGTAGATCGGGGAGAGTTCTGATGATATCCTGGAGGCCGTATCAGCGTCCTTTGCAGCGGCAAGAAGAAGGTGTCCGGGACCCATGCAGTCAACGTAATTGTCAAACTCTGCCTTGAGAATCCGCTCCATCTCCTGGAACGATGTCCGCCATTCATCGCCGGTGATGAGAGTCGTGAGCTCCGCCTCCGCAGCATCAATCTCCATTCCTGTGCGTATTGCCTTGAGCAGGCCGTCGGGTCCCTGTGCGTCGATCTCCATGCGCTTGAGCCTGCTCCTGATTGAAAGCAGGTACTCGATCGTGGAGATCAGTTCGTCAACCGTGAATCCCTTGAGCGGGGCCATGATCTCCCGGTCCTGGTCGGATCCTTCGAGGGTGTCTTCGACGGCCTTCCGGATCTTGGCCGCCTGGTCGCGGGAGTCGAGCACGCCGAAGTCCGGCGGGAGTCCCGCTTCGAGCGGATAGCGCTTTAATACATTCATGCAGAAGGAGTGAATGGTGGAGATGCGCAGGTCCTGTCTGCCGCGGATGATCTTCTTGAGCACGGCCTCGGGCAGGCCGCCTATTACCCGCTCTTTGATCTCCGCGGCGGCCTTTTCCGTGAAGGTGATGGCCACGGCCTGGTCGATGGCGAGCCCGCGCTTGTCGAGCACGTCGAGCAGCGCAAGGTAACGGTCCTTCAGCGCGCGGGTCTTGCCCGATCCTGCCGATGCAGAGAGGTGCACGGACTTGCCGGTGTCGGCGGCGTTCTTTTGGATTTGATGTTTATCGGAGGGGGCCATTTACTCGTACGTTATTACGTCATGCAATGTTTTGGCTAATTTCCGGATCGTGTACGGTTTTGCCACGACGCCTTTAAAGCCGTATTTGTCGAATTCCGCCATGATGGGGTCGCTGGAATAACCGCTCGATACGATCACCTTGGCTGTTGGATCGAGTTCGAGCAGTTTTTGGACAGCTTCTTTTCCTCCCATTCCCCCCGGGATGGTCAAATCCATAATGACAGCGTCAAACGGCTGTCCGGATTTCCTGGCTTCTTCATATAAGGAGATCGCTTCCGCGCCGTTCAGGGCAAACACGGCACGGTAACCGATCGTGTCGAGGATCGATCCCGCAACGTTCCTGACGATTTCATCGTCATCCATCATCAATATTGTTCCGTGTCCGGCTGGCAGCGGTTCTTCGTCCGCTTCCCTTGCCGGGACCTTTTTGAGCGAGGCGGGAAGGTAGATGGAAAATGTCGATCCTGCTTTTGGGTCCGACTCCGCGGCAAGGTAACCGTCGTGTTTCTTTACGATAGAATAGGCGGTGGCGAGGCCGAGCCCTGTTCCGTTCTGCTTGGTCGTAAAATACGGGTCGAATATCCTGGAGAGATGTTGATCCGGGATCCCGACTCCCTGGTCCCGGATGGATATCTTTATATAGTTACCGGAGGCCAACGGCAATGGGGCGTCGGCTTCGATGGTACTATTCTCGCATTGAACGGTAATGGTCCCGCCCTGCGGCATGGCCTGGTCCGCATTCATAATGATATTATGAACTACCTGGCCTATCTGTCCCTCGTCCACGTCTGTTCGCCAGAGATCGCCGGGAATGATAAATTGGCCCTTCACTTTTGATCCGCTGAGAACAAATGCCGATGACTCCCTGATGAGCTCTCCGATGGATATTGTTTTTCTGATCGGCGCTCCTCCCTTGGAAAAGGTGAGCAATTGTTGGGTCAGGTCCCGCGCTCTCAGCGTCGCCTTCTTTGCTTCTTCCAGTCTCGCAGAGGCGGCTACCCCGGGTTCATCATTCATGGTAACGAGCTCGATGTTGCCCAGGACAACAGTCAGCAGGTTGTTAAAATCATGGGCGATCCCTCCGGCAAGGACTCCGAGAGATTCCAGTTTCCTGGATTTCAGCAGTTCATCCTCCATCCTTTTCCGCTCCGCTATTTCCCTGACGACCTGTTCGTGGAAAAGACAGCCCTCCAGGGACCTGGCGAATTTGGACATAATGCCTGCAAGCTGGTTGAGTTCCTTCTGCTGGAAGGGCGCGGTCCGCGTCATGTCGTAGATCGTCAGGACGCCGATCTCCGTGAGGGCAAAGCTCGCGAACGCTCCTTTCTTGATCCCGTTTTCGGTTATGATGTCAACAAAACCGTCCTGCCCGTATGCTAACGAAACGGACTGTTTGTCCCGGACCGCGGAAAAAAGCGGATGCGTGAGCGGCAGCTCCCGGTTCCGTACATACGATTCAGGGTTGGCATAGACCATGGTGGCCCGGTCGCTTTTCTCGAACCCCTTGACGTACTCGTTGTATATCCAGACCGAGACGAAGGTCAGGCCTTTCCGCGCCATAAGCGTTTTCAGAAACACATCGCAGTTCATCTTCAGGTCCAGCGAACTGCCGATGGAGAGGGAGAGTTCGTACAGGATGGAGATATCTTTGATTATGGTATTGAGGTGTTCGATCATTCTTATTCGTACAGCGTTCCTATGACGACGGTTTTGTTGAAGAACTCAAGGTATTTCTGGCCATAGGAGGATATCTCCCCGAGCGTCAGGGCGCCCACGGGGCTGTTCCCCGGTAATTTCGACGTGATCCGCTTCTGGATCAGCTTCAACTCTTTCGAAAAATTTTTCAGGAAAAGCGACCGCGAAATACAATCAAAAACCAGATTCTCGCGAACGGTCACGCTTCCGAGATTCCGCAGGCACTCTGTTGCCGCATTTTCCGCTGCCTGAAGCAGCGAGGCATCTTTACCCTTCAGAATATTCAGGACCGCGTTCTCGGGAATTTCTCCAACACAGACGAGCTCTCCCCGCACGTTTACCCTGATGGGATCGCGGACGATATCTTCCTCGCCTTCCGTCAGCATTCCGAACGGATAGCCCTTTGCAATATCAAAAAAGTTATCCGATGTTATTTTTTTTCCGGACGCCTCTTCCACGGTCCGCCGGTATACCTCCAGGGCGTTTTCCCAATTTAATTCGATGACGACGTTCTTGTCCGTTTTTGTGGCCACGATCGGGCCCATGATCTTTTCCCATCCGTGACGGACGGCAAGGGAGCTTCGCAGCTTGATGAAGGCGACGATCGCCGCATCCTGGACAAAACCATCGTTCGTGAAAAGACACGGCTGCTGCTTCAAGGTGAGAGAGCCGGCGCCGCCACCCACGTAGTGGACGGAATTGCCGAAGGAACGGAACAGGCCTTGAAGGAAAAGCGAGATGTTGGCGGCCAAACCGTCCACGAATACCAGGGCGGTGTATTGTTTGTCAAGCGCGCCGGATATTTCCATGAAATCCGGAAATTTCACCTGGCCCGAGCTTAATCCCGTAATGAGCAGTGGTCTTGTAAGGGAGGGGAGGGTGGTGATGATTGCTCCCTCTTCGTTCCTTTGGTCCCCGGAGATGATCGCGGGAAAGACACCGCCGAAGAAAACACTGTTATCCCGATTAAGAGCGGAAATGACCTCCTGGACATCCACCTTCGCGTTCTCTCCCAGCATGATGAATAAGACGTCGCCGACCTTTTTCTCCATTGTTCGGATCGATTCGATCATCTGTCGTGAATCCGGGCGTTCGAGGTACATGTGAACCTCCTGGCGCAAAAAGGGACCGGAAGCAGGCCGTTCGGTCCCGAGGATACTTCATTATATCAGGTTTTATCCTTCAGGGTAACGTGTTTCATCCATGGGGTAGCGTGCTTTATGAGGGCAACCACCCCTTACAATAAATAATTTATTAAAGTTAACTCCATGTATTCCTTATGGTTCCTTTTTTCCGCACAGTATCTCATTCGGACAATACCGGCATTTGTTCTCGTCCCGCGGTTTGGCCGCGAAATCGCCTGCGAGGATGCCTTCGACCGCTTTGCGCGCTTTGTCCATGCTCTGTTTTAATATCGATTCATATTCCTCTGCGTTTTTGGGGCTTGCCTTGGGCTTTGTCATAAGGTGATCGTCCCGAATATTCTTGTTAAAGAGCACCACGTCCCTGGCAAGGCCCTTGTTCTTTCCGGCGAGGTCATAATATGCCAGGCCGATGGATCTCTTGAGGCGGGGACCTTTGTCCTGCAGGGCCTGTTGTGCCATGACCGCGTAGACCGGGAGCTGGAAGATGTCCTGCTCCGGATTCATCTTCGGCGAAGGATAGGCGCCGGTCTTGTAATCCACGACGATGAAGTCGCCGTTCTCGTCCACGTCGATGCGATCGATCTTTGCCGACAGCTCGATCGCTTCGCCATTCGAAAGGACAACGCGATATCGTTCGATCTTCTGCTCCAGACAGGCAGGTTTCATTCCCTGTTTCCAGAATGCTTCCTCCGAATCGAGGAACCGTTCAGCCATCACGCTTATGAACAGCTCTTTTTCACGCCTGTTGCGGAAGGTATCAGCTTCCTTGTCAAATGCGGAGTCCGCGAGCTTTCGCAGGAGCGCCAGCGCATCATCGCGGGTCTCGCGCGTAACCGCCGTATTCCATGAAAGGTAGAAGTTACGCAGGATCGAATGGACCTTGCTGCCGCGGTCCATTGGAGAAATATCCCCGGTCACCTCTTCGAGCGGTTCGATGCCGAGGACCATGGTGATGTAGTAATCATAAGGACAATTGATATAGGCGTCCAGTTCCGTGACCCGGAACACGCGCTTCTGCTGCGGTATGGCCGGCAGGGTCGGTCCCGGTGGGTCGAACTCAAGCGCTGACCGTATCCCGGACAGGCCTTCGATCCCTGAATTCAGGACGTCCTGGATGCCTTTCACGTTCCCTGACAGGCTGAGTGCCTTTGCCAGTTCGGGGAGGCCATGACTTTCCTCGATCTTCAGGCTGAACTGGATGCCGGATGTTTTCTCGATGCCGCGATTCAGCAGGCCGGCGTTCTTGAGCGGGGTCAGCTCTTCCAGGAACGGCGACGGCGCCATGGGCCGGTCGCCTTCGTTCTCGGGACCGGTAAGGGTAACGAGATCGGCAGAGAGCAGGAGACGATAGAAATGATATGCCGCGGTCAGGCGGGACTTCTCGATCGTGCGAACGCCCATGGTCTCGAGCGTCTGCTCGGGCAGGAAGATGTTCTGCGGCAGACGCCGGGGGAACGCGGTGTCAACGAGTCCGCCAAGATAGACCTCTTTCCACGGAAGGCCCATGCTTTCTTCGATGCCCAGTATCTGGACGCCGCCTTCATCTTCCGGGGGCACCTGGAATCGGGCGTGCATGAAGGTCTTCTTGAGCAGGAACAGCCATTCGTTGAATGTGTAGGTATATTCCGGAAAGAGTATGCCGGCTCGCTTGAGGGATCCGAGAGTATCGTTCAATTTCTTGAATGCCTGAAGATTGATGTTCAAGGGGCCGTGGATCTTCTCCACCCGCGCCGCGAGTCCTGACCAGGATATGAGGCCGTCAAAACGCTCCATCCAGACGGAAAGAGGGCTCGCTGTTTTCCCGGCAAAGGGTTCGAGGGCGGAGAAAAGTTCCTTCAGCGGTCCTGAGAGGATGCCCCTGTCTTCGTCTTCCGGGGGAAGATGCGTGAGGGCGGAAAACAGCCTGTCTTTACCTCCGGCTATTCTCTTGTCCCGCATGAGCCGGTCGAGTGCCGGGGTGATCGCCGGATTATCGTTGAATTTCGTAAAGGGAGAACTGAAGATTCGCAGCAGCGAGGGGCCGGAGAAGTCTTCCTGGCATGAGCGGAGAAGCGAGATCATTGCGGTTGATACCGGCGATGCGCTGACCTGCCTTCCGAGGGCGCGGTTGTACGGGATGCCGTAGTCGTTGAAGATCTCTTCGACAAGCGGACCATATTCGTCGAGCGAAGGAAAGGCCACGAGAATGGAGTCCGGCCGGGCGCCGTTCCGCAACGATCTCTTTACCATTCCCGCTATCATCGACACTTCTTCGCGGGTATTGACCGCTGAGAGCAGGTTGATCGTTTTTGAGAACTGTGGCGGGGCCGGCGCGCTCTGTAGTATCCCGGCATAAGGCCGGTCCGAAAACAGTGCTGATGCAAGGAACAGATCATCGTTGCTCATGCCGGCGCTCTCTTCCTCCGGCGTGATCCCGACGTCTGAGACGAAGTCTTTTGTTATCCTGAGGGGGTGGAATTCTCCGGCGCGTTCAAGCAGGTCCGGGGATGGCGCATCGAGCAGGTATGTGCAATTGCCGCAATCAACCATCTTCCGCAGAATGTCCAGCTCAAGCTTGCCCGCGTCCTGGATCCCGTCGATGACGATGCGGGACCAGCCCCCAAGCCATGCGGGGTCGAAGTGATCGCGCAGCCAGGCGCGCATGCCTGCCGGGTCGATCAGGCCGCGTTTCACCAGGAGGGACGCATACCGTGCGTACACCTCAACGAGCAGCTTGACCTGGGGTTTGTCGGAAAAGTCGGCATCCTTGATCTTGAGAGCGAGTTCTTCAGGACCCACGCCCGCGGCGGATAATTGTTCGATCATCCCGGCGAGCGCGGCTGAGAGAGAGGGCGCGAGCAGGTCCGGGCTTTGGTTGAAAAGTGAACTGTTGATGAGGCGTTCCTTGACCAGGCCTTCGAGCAGGACCAGCCTGCTGTTTTCGTCCATGAGCCGCGGGCCGCTCCCGGAGGAGTAGAGCTTCTCAAAGAAGTGATGGAGCGTCTGGATCTCCGGCGGGACGAGCGCGGACGAGCCTTGATGATGAACAAGATCGAGGAACAGTCTGCCATACATGCGCTTCATGCGGGAAGAGGGCACGAGGACCAGAACGTCGTTATAGATGAACGGCGGACCCGGCCTGGACGCAATAAGTTGTTCCATGAGCCTGTTCTTTTCCGCCCAACCCGCGTTTCCGTATGGCATAATGATGCATCTCATCTCGAGTTGATTATGCCACAAGTCCCGCAAATAGACAATGATTTCACATTCTCCGAAGCGGCATTACGATGGGTGAATCGGTAACATATTTGCAGTGCAGGACAAGTAAAAATTAGTAACTACTCAGGTCTGTCTCACACAAAGCCACGAAGGCACAAAGAAAGGCTTTAGACCTTGGATTTAAACCAGAATAGTTTTTTTGTATTTCTTCGTGCGCTTTGTGCCTTCGTGTGAGAATATGGTTTTGAGGTCCTGAGTAGTTAGAAAAATTATTGACAATGACCAGTGCAAGGGTTATTATTGAAAACAGTTGTTATATGCAGTATCAAATTACGGAAAATAAATGTACCGGATGCGGGACCTGCCTGGATGTGTGTCCTACCGAGGCGATCAAGATGCAAAACGGGCGTGCGGTTATTACTTTTGAATGTATCGACTGCGGAGCTTGTCCGCGCGTCTGCCCCGAAGGAGCGATCAAGCAGGTGCAATCCACACCGGTCTCAAAGGCGTAATCAAGAGGAGGCTTACAATGGCTGAAGCAGTGACGAGTGCGACATGGGATCAGGAAGTATTGAAAGCACCGGGTCTTGTGCTGGTGGACTTCTGGGCGGTCTGGTGCGGGCCCTGCAGAATGGTTGCGCCGATTGTTGACGAGATCGCGAAGGAATACACGGGCAAGCTCAAGGTCGTGAAACTGAACACGGATGAGAATCCCGACATAGCCGGCAAGTACCGCATCATGGGCATCCCGACGCTCATGTTCTTTAAGGGCGGCCAGACCGTGGACCAGGTGGTAGGCGCCGTCCCCAAGGCACAGCTCAAGACCAAGGTGGACACGCTGCTCGCGAAATAAGGATATTTTCCGCGTGGCTGGAAACCGGAATGAGCGTTCGAACGGATGTTGTCGTTATTGGATCGACTGCCCGCCTTTGGCGGGCAGTTTTTGTTTGACCGGTTGTTTGAGAAGGAGATGTTGATGGTGAAGAGATTCGTCGTTCTATCCATCGTCGCGATCGCGCTGCTGTCCGGCTGTACTGACCAGGGTGTGCCGTCGGACACCATGGCCCCCAATTTTTCGCTCCAGGATATGAGCGGGAAAACCGTCAAGCTGTCGGATTACAAGGGGAAGGTTGTGCTGCTCGAGTTCTGGGCCGCCTGGTGCCCGCCCTGCCGCGCGTCCGCGCCGGGTCTTGAGAAGCTGCATAAAACGTATAAAGACAAGGGGCTGGTGCTGCTCGCGGTGTCAATGGACGAGGGCGGCTGGGATGAAGTACGGTCATTTATCAAGGAAAGCGGGATCACCTATACCGTACTGAAGGGTACGGAGGATGTCGCCATAAAATACCAGGTGCGCTCGATCCCCATGATGCTGGTGTTGAATAAAGAAGGCAAGATTGCGAAGCGGTATCTTGGTATGGGGAGCGACGAGGAACTGGAAAAGGACGTCAAGGATAACCTGTAAGGGGAAAAACGGCGAAGAGGTGAAGGGGTGACGCGGCGAGACGCCAATGACGTTGTTGTTCATCTTTTTATCCGCCGGCTTTCCCGTGAGACTATCATGTTTCTGTGCTGTTTTCGGGGTTGACAACACGGAAGCCGGCCGCTATAATGATTTTCGAAAAAGCGGGCGTAGCTCAGCTGGTAGAGTACAAGCTTCCCAAGCTTGGAGTCGCGGGTTCGAATCCCGTCGCCCGCTCCATTCAATACACGATAGAGATCAGAGTACGGACAACAGAGGGACAGACGTCAGGAGAAAAACAATGAGGATTCTTCAGTCTGCAGTCTGTGACGTCTGTGCTCTGTTAAGCTGAAGAATAGAATATTCACCCCTCCTGAAGAAACAGGCGGGGTTTTTTGTCTGCGAATAATGCATCGTCATGTCTCATAAAACATACTTTATTACCGGCGGAGCGCGGTCCGGAAAGTCGGCGTTTGCCGAGAAGCTGGCGAGCGGGCTGTCGGGTAAGCGGGCGTACCTCGCCACCGCGCAGGCGCTCGACGCCGAGATGGCGGCGAGGATCGAGAAGCACAGGAAAGACCGGGGCCTTGCCTGGGACACCTATGAAGAGCCGCTTGCGGCGGCGGAATTGCTGAAGAAGCTTTCCGGCCGCTATGAGGTGGTGCTTATCGACTGTCTCACCCTCTGGCTGAGCAACGTCATTGCCCATACGGATGGTGACGATGTCGTCTCTCTCCGTTCCGACGAGCTGGTTGCAGCGATCAACAATTTCAACGGGGTCTGCATCGTCGTATCCAATGAGGTGGGGCTCGGCATCGTGCCGGACAATCCGCTTGCCAGGAAATTTCGGGATCTTGCCGGGATCCTGAATCAGAGAGTGGCACTGACAGCGGATGAAGTGTATTTTACGGCGGCGGGAATACCGTTAAAGATAAAATAAAGGTTCAGGGTTCACGGTTCAGGGTTCAGGAGTAACAATTAGATCGGAGATTTTGCATGCGGAGATTGCAAGAAGTTCTGAAACAAATCCAGCCCGTCGATACATCGCGCACCAACGCGGTCCAGGCGCAGCTCGACAACCTGACAAAGCCGCAGGGCAGCCTCGGGCGGCTCGAAGAACTTGCGAAAAAATACTGCCTCATCACGGGTAAGGACAAGCCGGTGATCCGGAACAAGATCATCTTCACCTTTGCCGGTGATCACGGGGTGACCGAAGAGGGCGTCAGCGCATTTCCCAAAGAAGTAACGCCCCAGATGGTTTTGAACTTCCTTCACGGCGGCGCCGCAGTGAACGTGCTTGCAAAGCATGCGGGCGCGAGGGTGATCGTGGTTGACATGGGTGTTGACCATGATTTCGATCCCGGGGATGGGCTTGAGATCAGAAAGATCGGCCGCGGTACCCGGAATATGACCAAAGGCCCTGCCATGACGCGCGACGAGGCCGAGCGGGCCGTCCTGACCGGGATAGAACTGGTGGAAAAATATAAAGACGGCCTCGACCTGCTCGGGACCGGTGACATGGGCATCGGGAACACGACGCCGTCCTCGGCGATCGTCTCCGTTATCACCGGAGCGGACCCGGGAACCGTGACCGGCCGCGGCACGGGGATTGACGATCATTCGTTCCAGCATAAAATCGAGATCATTAAAAAGGCGATCTCGGTGAATAACCCCGACCCGAAAGACGCGCTCGATGTGCTCGCCAAAGTCGGCGGGTTTGAGATAGCGGGCATCGCAGGCCTCGTGCTTGGCGCTGCTTTGTACCGGATCCCCGTGGTTGTCGACGGCTTCATCTCGACCGCAGGCGCGCTCATTGCCGCTGAGTTGAACCCGCTGGTCAAGGGCTATCTGATCGCCGCGCACCAGTCCGTGGAGATCGGCCACCGGAAGATGCTTGAGCACCTTGAACAGGTCCCGCTGCTGGACCTGAACCTTCGGCTCGGCGAAGGCACCGGTGCCGCCCTCGGCATGTCGCTTGTTGAAGCAAGCGTGAAGATCCTCGGCGAGATGGCGACGTTCGCGGACGCGGGGGTCGCGGAGAAAAGCAATGAGCGTGAAAAGGTAAAAACCTAACAACGAGTTGCGAGAGACGAATGATGCTAAAAAATTTCATTACCGCACTGCAGTTTCTCACCATCATAACCGTGCGCAAGGACCATGAGGTTGAGGAAGGGGACCTGGCGAAGTCCATGGTCTATTTCCCGGTTGTCGGTTTCCTGATCGGGGTTCTCCTGGTCAACGCGGACAAGATCTTTGCCCTGATTGCCCTGCCCCAGACCATTGCAACGTTCCTGCTCGTCATCCTCTCCGTCCTGATCACCCGGGCGCTCCATATCGACGGCCTGGCCGATACGCTCGACGGACTGATGGGCGGACGCGACCATTCCTCACGGCTTGCCATCATGAAGGACAGCAGGCTTGGGACCGCCGGGGCGCTCGGCATCGTCTTCGTCCTGTTCATGAAATATCTGTGTCTCAACAATCTCTTTGAAAGCGACCGGATCGTCGCGCTGCTTGTCGCGCCGGTGCTGGCCCGCTGGGCGCAGACGCTCATGGTGTCCAATGCGGAGTACGGCCGAGAGCACGGCATGGGCAAGGCCTTTGTGGGACATCTCAGATCAAGCGGCATGGTCGCAACATCCGCAGTTGCCATCGGGTTGTCTGCCTTCGTGGTCGTGCGGCTGGACGTACGTTCCGTCGTCCTTTTTCTAGTCCTGATCTGCGGCGTTCTGCTGCTTACCTATCTCGGCAAGCGCTACCTTGTTCGAAAGCTCGGCGGGGTGACGGGGGACGCGATCGGCGCAATGAGCGAACTGAACGAGGTGCTTGTGCTCTTTCTCTTTGTGATCTTATCGAGCGGGAATTAGGGCAATGCCTGTCAGGGTTTACCTCATGCGCCACGGCGAAGTGGCGAACGACGGCGAGAAACGCTACAACGGTCATATTGATATCGACATCACGAAGAAGGGCTTCGACCAGATGCACCGGCTTGCGGGGCTGCTCGAAGGCAAAAATATCACCGCCGTCTTTTCGAGCGATCTCATCCGATCGACCAGAGGCGCCGCGATCATTTCTGATCGCCTCGGGATATCATACACTCCCCTTCCGGAACTCAGGGAACGGAGCGTTGGCGCATGGGAAGGGCTAACGGCCGAGGAAATCAAGGCCGGATTCCCGGAACAATATGCGGCCTGGCGGAAAGACCTGCTCAATTATCGCCCTCCTGGCGGAGAGTGTCTTGTTGACGTGAGCGCGCGGATACTGCCGGTGTTCAAACGGCTGGTCGCTTCCCATCGGGAGCAGGAGATCGCCATGCTTCTCCACGGCGGGGTGAACAGGGTCATTCTTGCCGATACGCTCGGCATGGAGCCGCTGAATCTTTTTCGGATAGACCAGTCCTTCGGCGCGCTCAATATCATCGACTGTTATGACGATGGCACGGCTGTTGTGAAACTGCTGAACGGGTAACGGCGCGGCAGCAATCCGTAAATGCTATTGACAATGATTTTGACGTGCTGTATTGTATCACCACAGAAAGCTGGGGGAGCCCCGCAAGGCGGGGCTGAGAGTCCTGAGTATCCGGGGCGACCCTTAGAACCTGATCCGGGTAGTACCGGCGTAGGGAAGGCGAGCAACGTATCATGAAAAAACCTTTTCAGGCCACGCCATCCGGCGTGGTTTTTTGCATTCAGAGGGGTAGCCGATGGATATCACGTTGAACGGAGAAAAGCGGTCAGTGCCTGACGAAATCACCGTCTCCGGCCTACTGGAATTTCTCATAATCCATAAACAGCGGGTGGCGGTTGAACGGAACGAGGAAATCGTGAAGAAGGACGCATACGCGTCGACGAGCATCAATGAGGGCGACCGGCTGGAGGTCGTGAGTTTCATGCAGGGAGGGTGCGCGCAAGCGCGATTGGAAATTGCAAATTGAATATTGGAAATTGAAAAATAAGGATGGGATTTATTATGACTGACGACAAACTTATTATTGCGGGTATTGAGTTCAACTCCCGGCTCTGGGTGGGCACGGGGAAATACAAGGACTTCGCTGAAACAAAAAAGGCCATCGAGGTCTCGGGCGCTGATGTGGTGACCGTGTCGGTCCGCCGGGTGAACATCATCGACAAGAGCAAGGAGAACCTGCTCGATTATATCGATCCGAAGAAGTACAAGATCCTTCCGAACACCGCCGGATGTTACACGGCAAAGGACGCGATCCGCACGGCCATGCTCGCGGCAGAGGCGGGGATCACGAAGCTCGTGAAGCTCGAGGTGATCGGCGACGAGAAGACCCTGTTCCCGGACAACGAGGCGACGCTCGAGGCGGCGAAGGTGCTGGTGAAAGAGGGGTTGATCGTGCTGCCGTATATGAGCGACGACCCGATCATGGCCAGGAAGCTCGTGGACATCGGCTGTCCCGCGGTCATGCCGCTTGCCGCGCCCATTGGTTCCGGTCTCGGCATCAGGAACCCGTACAACCTCCGGATCATCATGGAAACCGTGAAGGTGCCGATGATCGTTGACGCGGGTGTGGGTACGGCCTCCGATGTCGCGCTTGCCATGGAGCTGGGGTGCGACGCAGTGCTGCTGAACACGGCGATCGCCGGGGCAAAGGACCCGATCGCGATGGCCGAGGCCATGAAGTACGGCGTGCTTGCCGGCCGTCTCGCGTTCAAAGCAGGGAGAATTCCGAAGAAGCTTTATGCCACTGCCAGCAGTCCGCTGGAAGGGATGATCGGAAGCTAGATGCTTTACCACAGAGGTCTCAGAGAAAAGGCGAAGTAAATATAATTAACCACGGATGAACACGGATTAAGCTGCAGAATCATTTCAGGTGTTAGAAACAAAAGATGGTGAGTCTCTGGTCGCTTTCGTTCTTCTCTGCGTCCTCTGTGGTGAAAGGAATTCATCTTGGCTGTTAATTTCAAACTTTATCTGATAACAGACCGGAAGCAGGTGAAGATGCCTCTGCCTGCCGCAGTCAGGCTTGCGCTTGAAGGCGGCGTACGGGCAATCCAGCTCAGGGAAAAAGACCTCCCGATAAGGGAATTGCTTGCCCTGTCACAGGAGCTGAGGACCATAACAAAAGAGTTTGGCGCGAGGCTGTTCATTAACGACCGCGTTGATGTGGCAGTCGCAGTCAATGCGGACGGAGTCCATCTCGGTCATGAAAGTATGCCTGTTGAAGCAGTTCGAAAGATAGTTGGTAAGGACATGCTTATCGGTGTATCCACCCATAATCTGGCGGAGGCAAAGGCTGCTGAGGCAGGCGGAGCGGATTTTATAACCATTGGACCCATATTCGATACCCCTTCAAAGGCTAAACTTGGGGTTCCGGTGGGGTTAAGCATTTTAAAAGAGCTTAAATATGAGTTAAATATCCCATTTTATGCCCTTGGCGGGGTAAAGAGTGGGAATATGGCGCAAGTTTTCAATGCAGGGGCAACAGGTGTTTCAATGATTTCAGCAATTATGGCTGAAGAAGATATCAAGAAAGCTTCAAGCAAACTCATCGCAGCAATAGCTTACATTGACAAAATCATTTGTGAATATTGTGCCCCACGCTGATCAGACGAACAGAATGTTTACGAGGTGTAATTATGACCCAGATACTCGAAGCGCGAAAAGGAAACATCACTCCCGAGATGGAGGCCGTGGCCAGGGCCGAGGGTGTGAGTGTTGAACATATCCTGACCGGTATACTCAACGGGACGATCGTCATCACCAGGAACAACCGGCATACGTCGATCACCCCGCTCGGGATCGGGAAGGGTCTCAGGACCAAGGTCAATGCGAACATCGGCACGTCCAGGGACCGGATGTCGATCGATGATGAGATCGCGAAGCTCAAGGTCGCGGTTTCAGCCGGGGCGGACGCGGTCATGGACCTCTCGACCGGCGGCCCGATCATCGAGATCCGCAGGGAGATCCTGAAGCAGTCAACGGTTTCCATCGGCACCGTGCCGATCTACCAGGCCGCTGTCGAGACCGTGGCCCAGGGCAAGTCGATCGTCCAGATGGACCCCGAGGTGTTGTTCCGCGTGATCGAAGAGCAGGCTGAAGAGGGCGTGGACTTCGTGACCGTGCACTGCGGCGTGACCATCGCGAGCGTGGAGCGGCTCAAGCGCCAGGGCAGGATCATGGACGTGGTGAGCCGCGGCGGCGCGTTCCATCTCGAATGGATCGTCGTGAATGGATTGGAAAATCCGCTCTATACGCAGTACGACCGCCTGATCGAGATCTGCAAGAAGTACGACATGACCCTTTCGCTCGGCGACGGCATGCGGCCGGGCTGTCTCGCCGATGCAACAGACCGGGCGCAGATCGAGGAGTTGATCACCCTCGGCGAATTGCGCGACCAGGCGCATGAGGCGGGCGTGCAGGTGATGATCGAGGGACCGGGCCATGTTCCGATCAACCAGGTTGAGACCAATATCAAAATTCAAAAAGAACTCTGCAAGGGCGCCCCGTTCTACGTGCTCGGCCCGCTCGTGACCGATGTGGCGCCGGGATACGACCACATCACCTCGGCCATCGGCGGCGCGATCGCCGGCGCGGCCGGCGCGGATTTTCTCTGCTATGTCACTCCTTCCGAACATCTGCGCCTGCCGGACCTGGAGGACGTGCGCGAAGGCGTGATCGCGTCGCGTATCGCGGCCCATGCCGCGGATATCGCAAAGGGCGTAAAGGGCGCGATGGACTGGGACAACGAGATGGCGCGTCGGCGCAAGGCCCTCGACTGGAAGGGGCAGATAGAACTTTCGATCAATCCTGAACGGGCGCGCAAACTGCGTGAGTCAAGCCTGCCGAAGGAATCCGACGTTTGCAGTATGTGCGGCGAGTTCTGCTCCATGAAGGGCGTGAGCAAGTACTTGAAGAAAGAGGACAAGAGCCTGAAGACAGGGGTCAGGGGTCAGGAGTCAGACAGAGTAACGCAACGATGAATTTCACCCTCGCCCCTTGAGGGAGAGGGCCGGGGTGAGGGGTAATTGTGGAATACATTGAAAGCCGAGGTATGAAGATAGTGAAGAACATATTACTTATAATCGCACTGGTTTTATCGCCCCTTCTCGTTCACGCAGCGACAGTCGCTTCGCCTACGGTCGTCATTCAGCCGAACAAGATCGGTCCCGGCGATATCATCACCGTGGCTGTCAAGAATGCTGTTGGTCCGGTGGAAGGCACGTTCAACGGCAAACAGCTCCATTTCAACCTGGTAAACAAAACGTTCAAAGCGTTTCTCGGCATTGACCTGAACAGCGAACCGGGGACGTATCCGCTTGAGGTCATGAGCAACGGCAGGAAGCTTCTCAAGAACATCAGGATCGTGAAGAAGAAGTACCCGGTCCAGCGGCTCACCTTGCCCGAGGACATGGTTGTCCTTTCTCCCGAGAACGAGGCGCGGACGGAGCGGGACCAGAAGAAGACATCCGCCATCTGGCCTGTCGATTCCGTCCGGATCTGGAGCGGGAACTTCATCGATCCCCTGCCCGGGAAAAAAGTCGGCACCCCGTTCGGCGTCAGAAGGATCATCAATAAAATTCCGAAGAGTTCTCACTCGGGAGTTGACCTCACGGCAGACGAGGGAGAGCCGGTGCTTGCGCCCAATGACGGGGTGGCGGTGCTTGTGGATGACCTGTTCTATTCCGGGAACAGCGTTGTTCTCGATCATGGGCAGGGGATTTATACCATGTTCTTTCATCTCTCGAAGATCAATATCCGGCATGGGCAGGCAGTCATGAAGGGTGACGTGATAGCTTTTGTCGGCTCTACCGGCCGCTCCACCGGCGCCCACCTGCACTGGGGCGTGCGCATGCAGGGCGCGAAGGTTGATCCGCTGAAGTTGATCAAGCTTAAAATGGAATAATATTCACCACAGAGGACGCTGAGGAAACCAAGAAGACGTGCCGGTTCCCATGCGAAAATTTAGCCAGGCGACCGAGTCCGAGGGTGAAGCATTTCGGACTGTCTGAGCCCGGAGGGCGAGTTTCCGAAATGTACTGAGGACGACCGAGCATGGCGTAAAGAATTTTCGCCGGGTGCCCTTCTTTGGGTCACCTTTCTTGGGCACGCAAGAAAGGTGACAAAGAATAAAGCTTTTTATATAACAGAAATAAACACAGAGACAATTTAATGACCCCGCGAGTTCAATACGTAAGTGCAACACTGAGGGTAGTCATGATCAAAGTCCTCTCCATAGCGGGTTCCGACCCTTCCTCAGGCGCGGGTATCCAGACCGACCTGAAGACCTTTCAAACCCTCGGTGTTTTCGGCATGGCCGTTCCGACAGCCCTTACCATCCAGAACAGCAAGGGCGTATCAGGGACGCACGCCATCAAGCCAAAAGTATTGTCGGAACAGATCGACGCGCTATTGTCGGATATCAGGCCTGATGCGGTCAAGATTGGAATGATCCTGACCCGGCAGAATGTGGAAGCCGTGGCCGCTGTCCTCGGAACGTATCGCATCAAGAACCTCGTGATCGATCCCGTGCTGAGATCGAGTTCAGGCAAGGCGCTGCTCCAGCCCGCCGCGCTCGCTTCATTCAGGAAGTCCCTCCTCCCCCGGGCAATGATCGTGACACCCAATATCCCGGAGGCGGAAGTTCTCGCCAAGATGCTGATCAGAAATGAAGCGGACATGGATTTCGCCGCAGGAAGGATCCTCGACATGGGGCCGGCGTACGTGCTGATCAAGGGAGGGCATGCCGATGGTCCCGCGAGCGACACCTTATACGGCGGCAAGACCGTGCTGACCTTCTCCACAATGCGCCGAAAAGGAGAGTTTCACGGCACCGGATGCGTACTTTCCTCGGCAATAACCGTGTTCATAGCCCGGGGACTGCCTGTGGAAAAGGCTGTGGAAAAGGCGAAACAGTTTGTGGATAAGATGTTGAAAAACGCGAGGCCGGTGGGGAAGGGCAGGACGAAATATTTCCAGTTCTGAAATGAGGGATGGCGGGCGAACGCTGTGCTCACAGGCCACGCTTTAGCGTGGTCAGCATGGAGCGATTTGTTTACTATTACGGGTCTCGCTTCGTTCCACCCGACTTGCCGCCGGATACGTTATTGCGCAATAGGGGTCGCTTCTCTACGGGCTGTTGCTCAAAACCGTTCACCCTTTGACAATGCTTCGACAGGCTCAGCAGGGCGCTCAGGACGCATGGCGTGGCCTTCGGTCACCAAAGAGCGGGACAAATCCATCTCTCAACGTTCGCGGCACACGTTCAGGCGGACGGCAAGGCAGTCCCGGACCCTAGTCTACGAGCCTTTCGAGTCCGACACGTCCGCATCCTTGGGCGGACTGCTATCAACCTTCCGCCGGTCGTCCGACATCTCAACGGCGATCGCAGCTGCCTGCTCCGCAGGCACGCCCTCGGTCCGGCGCTCGTACTCATCCTCCGAGCGCTCGTCCACGGCGCGCTGTATCACATCGGCGACCTGTTCCTGCTGACCCGGCAGCTCGACGCGAAGCTCCTCGACGAGCATCATGATCGTCGCTGCGACAGGGAGCGCGAGGAGCGCGCCGGAGATCCCCATCAGCGTCCCGCCCGCAAGGAGCGCGAAGAGCACGACGGACGATGGAAGGCGCATCGTCTTTCCGTAAATGCGGGGAACGAGCACGCGGCTCTCGAACTCCTCGTACGCGAGCATGATCATCAGGACGACTACCGCGATGACCGGGCTGCGCGCCAGCGCCACAAGAACCATCGGTGCTATCGAGAGTAAGGCGCCGATGTACGGCAGGACATCCGCGATGCCCGCAAACACGGCAAGCGCCAGCGCGTGCGGCACGCCGCACGCCACCAGGAGGACGAACGAAAAGACCGCAATGAGCAGGCATGTGAGCAACTGCCCGCGGATGTAAGCGCCGACGATCGTCTCCAGATTCATCAGGACGCGGGCGAGGCGGATATGGTGCGAGCGGGGGACGACCGCGAAAAGTCCGCCGCGAAGCCGGTCGCGTTCGATCATGATGTAGAGCGCGAGAAAGATGGCGCTCGCGCCGTACGCGGCGATCTCCAAGATGCGCATCGCGAAGGCGAAGGCCGTTGCGCTGATGGCACTCGAGAGAGCGTCGGGCTTGACGTCCCGCAGCCAGGTGGCGAGCGGCGCGGTCAGGTTGGAACGGTCGAGAAAATTCAAAAGGCGTGCGCGAAACACGGGTTCCTGCTCGACCAGCGCCGAGGCCTGCGACACCAGCGTCGGGATCGTCAGCATCAGGACGAGGGTAGCGAAGACAAAGAGAAGTGTGTAGGCGATGGCGATCGCAAGGCCGCGCTTGACACGCCGCGCCTCCAGCCAGCTGACGGCCGGACTTATCGTCCCGACGATGAGAAGGGCGACGACGAGCACCAGGAAGACCGGCCAAAGCTTTATCAGCAGCCACAGGCAGGCCAAGACGAGGATGAGGTGGAGCATCGTCTTGGGCGATACCTCGAAGCGCACCACACGAGTTTTCTTGTCCGCGGAGGGGTCGCTCTCGGGGAGCGGTGGAATGCTGCCCGCATTGGGTTCGATTTCTTTTTTCATGTTAATTTCCTCCGCGTCAGGAACCGTATGGGGTCAGACTTAAAGATTGAGTTGTTTATTCTTTCTTTAAAGCTGCGGCCACTGCTTCTGCTTCTTTCCGAACATCCTTGCTACTCCGGAGATACACAGTCACGGCCGCAGGGTCTTTCCGTAAATACGCCGCGATCTCTCGCCCCGTATAACCATATTCCTTTGCCAGGATACTGAAGAGTCGTCGAGCAGTCAAGATATTTATGGTTCTTCTCCATGATCGCAGATCTTCAAGCGATACGCCGTATTGCCGCTCAATCTCTCGTGCTAACCGGGGCAAGGTGTATTCCTTCTTTCGGCGCTCTTTCTTGATTTCTCCCTCGTGTTTTTCGACGACCTTTTCGACAAACCGTTCGTCTCCCAAGAGTCTTTGATCTATGGTGGCATAGATGTCTTCTTGTTTGACCGTTGCTCCGTCGTTCATGAACAATGCGTATTGTTTTCGTGCTCTGCCTTTGTTCTCGGAAAACATTCTGAGAACAAGGTCAATGTCAAGTAACTCCGACCGCTCTGTTTTTGTGAAATATGCTCGATGGCTGCTCCACAAATATTGATCAAGACTTTCAGCGATCTTCGCTCGCAGGGGATTGTAATGTATGTATTTTACAAGGGCCAGCAGATATCGGTCGCGGTCGCAAAGGATGGCTTTGTACCTGCCCTGAAAGAGGTGCCCCACGGTCTTGTACCTTCGGTTATAGTACATGGTATACCGCTGGTTGATACCTTGAAGGATTTTGGAGAGAGGAATGTCCCTGGTTTCAATCAGAAGGTGCACATGGTTGGACATGAGTATGTAGGCATAGAGATGAAAATGATAGCGTTGTTTGTAGCCGATAAGGATCTCAAGAAATTTACGATAATCGAGGGGATCTTTAAATATCTTCTGCTTTTGGTTTCCTCTGGTGATTACATGATAAAAGGCGCCTTCGTATTCAATTCGGGGTTTTCTGGCCATGACAGAGGATAGCAAATATCCCGACAGGTGTCAATAACTCAATCTTTAAGTCTGACCCCATACGCTCCGAATGTAGTTCTCTCAATAATGTGAGAAAGTTTATGAATGAGTGAAATTTCTGGGGTAGTAGAAGAAGACATATACACTCCTTTTCTTTTGACTTTCAAATGCTCAGTGGAATTTAAAGCCTGCATACGGCGGATCGGGTTATCAGTGTATCATCTTGAATATCTCAAGCAGAATCAGAATGACCTTGATTACCATGATTATCCAATCAATCATAGGTCACCTCCATTTCTCGGGAAGCATAAAACTTCCCGGATTGGAGTTCTGGCATTCTGGCGCTCAAGGCGCGCTGACGCTCTGTGAACTCTCTATTGTGTGTTAATCGTACTTCCTCCGTATGCAGGCTTTTTAGATTTTGGAACCGTTGAGCCGCTTGTCGGACTCGAGCTGCTGGTTGGAAAGATTTTTCGGATGCTGATTTATGCTGATAAATCAGTTAGTTTTTTCTTCATAGTGTTGATAGCTTCTTGGCACGAGTCTGTTGTCTTTTGGTTAAGTGAAATAGATTGAACAGCAAGTGACGCAAAGGTCGTTGCAAATGATTGAAATGTATCGGTTGATTTACTGAGATCAAAATTTCTTTTTTGCAAGTGATCTATTTTTTCATTAGCAAGATATAGGTTGGAGTTTAATTTAAGGTTGTAATTAATCAGGATGGCAATTAATGATATGGTTCCAATTAATAATGGCATTCCTGCCGATAATAATCTCAACAATAGTTTTACTATCTCTATGTCTGTTAAGTATTTGGCTGGTAGATTGTAAGAGGGCCACGTTAACAGGAATATTGATAGCGCTATGGACAATCCCAGTAACCACTTGGATAATGCACCGGGCAGAAGCTTTTGTATCGGAGATATTATCTCAATATCCATAGGAATGCCTCCTTATCGATATCTAAGGTTGATATGCCGTGGATTTTATCACGTTCTCTTTGTATTAATAATTGATTTGTAGATATTACTACAAGATGACGAGGTGGCATGTGTTCTCCTACAAAAAAATCATAGCGGCGGATCAAGAAAAACGCAGTCTATACAACCAAACTACTTCGAGTCTTTGTTTTTTATGTTAACATCAACTGTCGTTTTGCTTTCGGGAACTTTCGTGGAATCAAAATCACCAGTTTTACCGTATGATTCTACTTTACCGTCAATAAATCTCACAAAATAAGCGGTTTTTTCTTTGCCTTTCCATTCGTGCAAATTGTAATTCAAATACATTTTATTGTTGATTGCGCTTGTGCTACTTGGCTGACCCATAATCTGAATTACCTGTTGTTTCGTCATGCCGATTTCGATATCATTCATTTTAAGTGAAGGAAATTCTTCACGTTCTTTTTCTTGATCACTTAGCATTACCTTCGCGTTGTATTCGTTCATTTCGGCTTTTGAATAAAATAATTTTCTGTGCAGCACACACCCTGAAAGCAATGACAAGCAAATAACCGATATGCACAAAAGATTTTTCATCGAGAAGTCTCCTTTGATTTATTTAGGCTCAGTCGCCTTGTCGATCTGGAGCGTGTGGTTGGACAATTCCAATGGGGCGATAACTCGCTGCCCGCGCAGCGGGCGTCGATGTTGATTGCCTGGTTCCTACGGCGCGTCTTTCGGTTGCGCCGTGATTCAAGGCAATTAGCGAGTTATCGCCCCATTCCTGCGGCGCGAAGCGCCGTAGGAACGCAAGGATGAGCCCCGTCTTGTGGGCTCGATCCGTTTGTTGGAACATTTCTATTTTGTTGAGGTAGAACTATGCGCTATATCGGAATTATCTTGTGGTGCTTGTTTTTTTTCGCTTGGATTGGCTATCTTGATTGTATTCTCGTGAGTAGATATGGGGGCAGATATATCAGAAGGTGTTTTTCTAAAATACTCACGATATGCAAGATATGCAGTCAAAAGAAGGATAATTAATGTCATGAGAAGCATACGGTTGTCTATTCGCTTTTTTCTTTTGTGTAGTTCAGAACGTGCGGCATTTTTCATATCGTTAGGGACGGTCATATTGTCACTGTTGATTATCGATATTAATTCATCATCAGTTTTCTTAATCCAATTAAGATCTGGATTCGCAGGCCAATTAGGATCAGACATATTTTATCCTTTGCTTTTGACTTTTAGTGCCTAAAGAAGTGCGCCTGTTTATTGCGTTCCCGTAGCCTTGGACAAGCATTGAAATGTAAGTACAGCATGGGCAAGGCCAACAAACGGCCTATAGTTCTCTGAGGATGAATCTATTGGAGCAAAGGTCTTACTTGACAGGGAACAATAATCTGAGGCGTACTTAAACAATTCAGTTTTAAGATTTTCGCCGCTGGCACCAAGTCCGCGATCCGTACCGGAAAGCCTGTAAGTATCTGGCCCGGCTGGTACAATATCAGTTATAGAAACACATGAGGTCAATAAAAATATGGACACGAGAACAAGCACTGATTTTATCATGTCGTTTTTCTCCTTTAGAATGTTGAGCCGCTTGACGGGCTCGAACTGCTGGTTGGTAAATTCCAATGCGGCGATAACTCGCTTCCCGCGTAGCGGGAGACGGGTTCATTGCCTGGTTCATACGGCGCGCCCCTTGCGCCGTAGGGTCAGGGCAATAGCGAGTTATCGCCGCATTCATTACGGCGCAAGCCATAGACACAGTAAGTCACGAGCGAGGTGAACGTGTACGATCCAACAGCGCATCTAAGGCCGGCATTCAAATTAAGGCTGCATAAATTTTTATTCCACGGCGAAAAGCGTTGTCACCACTACTGGCGCAAATATAAAGGACACAGTAAATGCCTGATTTGCAAAGGATGGAAGCGCTCGTGACTTTCCTAGCGCCGTAATGAACCAGTTATTATACAAACGGAACTATAGCACGGGTAAATATAATTATCAATAGGTTGTGGAAAAAGTATGGCTTGACGTTTGCTTGTGTCGCCGCTATACTTGCTGAAAAGACTATTCCAAAATTATGGAATAGTCTTTTTAAAAGGAAAGGAGCCCATTCCTGCCATGCTGCCAATTCCTGACGAGATTTTGAAGTCCTATAACGCGCTTCTGGCGAAGAAAGCTCTTCCCCAAGAATTCCGAACGGATTGCCGAAAATGGCTTCGTTATTTTCTCGACTTCCGGGCAAAGTATCGTCCGCCTGACTCACGGTCCGAGCAAGTCAGGCTGTATATCGAGAAGCTGCGGTCCAAAGGACAGTCGGATAGGCATCTGAATGATGCCGCGCAGGCGATCTCGCTTTTCTTTTCCTCGCAGCCCAAGGCTACGCCCTCTTTGGTAATGCGGGGTAGTGGGGAACCCCCCGGTACGACCGCTGCCTCTTCGCCGGCCTCACGAAAATCGGATATGTCGGCGAGCACTGCTGTCTATCAAGCTGCGGTTGTCCACGCGGAAGGACCGGCCTCCAGTGCTGGCGCAACAACGGAGACGGCTGCCAAGTCAGCCCGGCCCGGGCGGCGGTACGATGAGATGCGCTTTCGCGTGAAGACGGCCTCGCCGGAGTGGGATGGCATCATCGAAAAGCTTGAAGCGGAGATCGCGACGCGGCACTATGCGAGAAAAACGCTCGTTACCTACGCCAACTGGACCCGGAAGTTTCAGCACTTCCTGAAGGACAAACCGCCGGCGCGGTTATCGCCGGAGGAGGTAAAGGCCTATCTGACGTACCTTGCGGTGAATTGCAAAGTTGCTGCATCGACGCAAAACCAGGCGTTCAATGCGATCCTCTTTCTGTATCGGCATATTCTGAAGAAGGATTTCGGCGAGCACAAGGATATTCCGCGCGCAAAGCGGTCTAACTACATACCTGTGGTTCTGACGCGGAGCGAGATCGATGCGGTGCTCAAGCACCTTGCCAAGCCCCAGGATCTGGTTGTGAAACTTCTGTACGGGTGCGGTCTTCGGATCTTTGAATGTCTGAAACTGCGCGTACAGAACTTCAATTTTGACGAAGGGATTCTCACGATCCAGGACGGCAAGGGAAAAAAGTCGCGAACCGTTCCAATTCCGCGGACGATCATGCCGGAGCTGACAGCGCAGATGGAGCGCATAACGCGGCTTCACGACGAGGACTGTGCAGCGGGGTATGCCGGCGTGTTTCTCGACGACCTGCTAGAAAAGAAATACCGGAATGCCCCCAAGGAGTTCATCTGGCAGTGGTTCTTCCCGCAGGCGTCGCTGACAAAGGTTCGGGAAACGGGCGAGCTGCGGCGGTATCACCTGCATGAGACCGACGTGCAGGAGGCTCTCTACGGAGCGGTCCGGAAAGCGCGTCTGAAAAAACGCGTAACGTGCCACACCTTCCGCCATTCCTTTGCCACCCATCTTCTTCAGGCGAACTACGACATCCGCACGATCCAGGAAATGCTCGGTCATGCAGATGTCAGGACGACGATGATCTATACGCATTGCGTGCCGAGCAAGACCATGAAAGAGCGGAAGAGCCCGCTGGATTTTTAATACTGAGAGGAGACGATTCGCAATTTCGCCCTCTCGGTCCGCACATGTTCCTATATATATTCCTCGGGCATCTCCCGCACTTCATCTTCCGGCGGCGGTGAAAGCAGGCGGTCCAGTTTTTTTTCTCTTCCCATTCGTTGTGCAAGCTCCCGGGCCTTTGTTCTTTCCTCGTCTGTCATGAGAGCCATGAGGGTCATGACATCGTGGGCGTCCTTGTATCCCGTGGCCAGTAGTTTCATGGCCACGAGGTGGGGTTTGCCCAGTACGGGAAAAGGGATGCCCTGAAGTCGGACCGCTTGTTCAATGCCTTCCAGCTCCCATTTATAGCGCGCTATGAGCAGGTCGATCCGTTCGTAGTCGCCTTCGTTGTCGTCGATAACAATGATATCGTGCTTGAGCGGATCATCGGGGATTTTGCTGCCTTGCATCAGACGCGCTGAAAATCGTTTTGGAAGATGCGCTCTGAGCTGATCAAAGAACGCAGACGGACCGGAATCGCGAATGACGTCGGAATAAAGGCTGAAGTCAACGTCGATGGTCGTTCGCTCAACGCCGTGAAGGATGACGGCGATCCCCCCGATAAGCACGATGTCAAGCTTGGCGGGGATTGCGCTCGTAATGTCGCGGATTATCTTTAAGGTATCGTCTATAGATTTCATATTCGGAGACCCCTTCTCCCCGCGCCTTCAAGGCGACGACTTGAAGAAAGAGATCATGCATTGTACGCAAACGCTCCACCGGAGAGCGCTTGAGAAAGGCTCTCTGTCCCTCTTCTTTAAGAATATTCATGATGGATGAACTCATGGAAACAGACTATCAAATATGGTCGTGATTTACAAGGCAATTCCAAGGATATTTTCACTCGGCCGAGAACAGCCCTGGCATATGACCTCAAAACGAGGGCTGAAAAAATAGAATTGACAGATCGTTTTCATATTACTATGATGACCGGAGCAAATACCTGCAGAAACATTTTATGATCCCTGGCTTCGATATCAGTCGTTACCTTTGGAGGTTGTGCTGTGCGTGAAGACGGAAGAAAGGCGGACGAGCTCCGCAGGCTGAAGATCACCAGGAACTACATTAAGACGGCGGAGGGCTCGGTGCTGATCGAGATGGGCGACACCAGGGTCATCTGCACGGCCACGGTCGAGAACTCCGTTCCGCCCTTTTTGCGCGGCAAAGGCACGGGCTGGGTCACGGCGGAATACGCCATGCTTCCGCGCTCCTCGGGCCAGAGGATCCAGCGCGAGCGGAGCAAGGTGGGCGGCCGTACGCATGAGATCCAGCGGCTTATCGGCAGGTCCCTTCGCTCGGTGGTGGACATGAAGGCGCTCGGCGAACGGTCCGTGCTGATCGACTGCGACGTGATCCAGGCGGACGGCGGAACGCGCACCGCATCCATCACCGGGGCCTATGTCGCGCTCGTGGACGCGCTTCGCCATATGAAAAAGCAGGGGCTGATCAAGGCCGTGCCAATCAACGACCATCTTGCCGCGATCAGCGTCGGCATCGTGGACGGCAAACCCCTGCTCGACCTTTGCTACACTGAGGATTCATCGGCGGAAGTGGACATGAACCTGGTGATGACGGGCAGGGGAAAGATCGTTGAGGTGCAGGGCACTGCCGAGGGCGAACCGTTCTCCAAGGCGGAATTGACCGAGCTTCTCGCGCTCGGCGAAAAGGGCATTCGCGCGCTCGTAAAAAAGCAGAAAGAAATCCTTGCATGACGGCGTTTCTCACGTCGCTTGCGATCGTTGTCCTGGCCGAGATGGGCGACAAGACCCAGCTCCTGGCCATGGCCTTTGCCTCCCGGTTCAGGTGGCAGACGGTAATGTGGGGAGTGTTCGTCGCGACAGCGGCAAACCACCTGCTCGCCGTCCTTGTGGGAAATTATCTCACCAATATTGTTCCGCTCAATACCATCAAGATCGCGGCTTCGGCGTCCTTCATTATCTTCGGCCTCTGGACCCTCCGCGGCGATACGCTGAAGGGCGAGGACAAACGGTTCAACTTCGGCCCTTTCTGGACCGTCGCCATCGCGTTCTTTTTCGCCGAGATGGGGGACAAGACCCAGCTCGCTACCGTGGCGCTTGCCGCTGAGTTCAATACCATTATCCCGGTATGGACCGGCACCACCGCCGGGATGATGATCGCGGACGCGATCGGGATCATTGCCGGCATCGTGCTTCACAAGAACATCCCCGAAAAGCAGATCAAATGGTTTGCCGCGCTGGTGTTTATCGCCTTCGGCCTCTGGGGACTTTATGAGGCTGTGTCGAACGTGGTAATACTTAAGGTTCAAAATATCGTTATTTTCTCTTGACAAACCCTTTTCCGCGATTTACTATTAAACACGTGTTTTAAAGCGAAGGGGGTGTCATCCTATGGTTATAAAAAGGGAAAAACAAAATTACACGATCCAGTCAGTTTCACACGCGCTCGACATCCTGGAATCATTTACCAAAACCGAGGACGAACTCGGCGTTACCGTGCTGTCGAAGCGGCTTGGGCTTCACAAGAACAACGTGTTCCGGCTGCTTGCCACGCTCGAGCATCGCGGCTACATCGAGCAGAACAAGTCGTCCGAGAACTACCGCCTTGGCCCCAAGGTGCTCCAGATCGGCGCTATCTTCTTCGAGCAGCGCGAGTGCCGCCGCCATGCGCGGCCCATCATCGAGGGCCTTATGGCGGCATCGGGAGAGACGGCGGTTGTCGCGGTCCTGCGCGGGAACAAGGTGATCTATATGGACAGCGCGGAGTCGACCAGGACGGTACGCGCGGTCTCTCGAATCGGCGCCATGTTTTCCGCCCACTGCACCGCGGTTGGCAAGGTGCAGCTTGCGGTTCTCCCGGCGGCTGAGATCACCCGGCTGTATCCGGAAATGAATTTGACACCGCTTACCGACAAGAGCATCAAGACGCGCGATGTTCTCCTGAATGAATTGAAAAAGATCGCTGAAAAAGGATACGCGCTGGAGAACGAGGAGGCCGATCTCGATGTGCGGAGCATTGCAGTGCCGGTCAGGGACTTCTCCAGCAAGGTGATCGGCGCAGTAGGCATTGTCGCGCCTTCGCACCGGCTTACGGAAGAGCGGATGGAAAAGGGCGGTCTTATCTCCATGGTGCAGGATGCCGGCAAAGCCATCTCAGCGAAGATGGGATTCATCCTGCCGGCCGCGAAAAAATAAGCCGTTAAACTCTGCGCCGGTCGCAGGACTTTATTGACACTCCCGTTCAAGCTGTGTTATTATCGCTGGAATGGTGATCGATCAAAAATGGGAACACCTCAAGGCGCTGCTTCACGAGATGAAACCGGCCGTTCTCGCCTATTCCGGCGGCGTGGACAGCTCGCTTCTGCTCCGGGCCGCTTCCGAAGTCATGGGTCAGGGCCTCATCGCGGTTACCGCAGTTTCCGAGACCTATCCCGCCGGTGAACTGCAGTCGGCTGAGCACTTTGCCCGGTCTCTGGGCGTCACCCACCGGATCCTCCACACGCACGAACTTGCCTCGGAAGACTTCGTCAAAAACTCCCCGGACCGCTGCTATTTCTGCAAGACGGAGTTGTTTGAAAAGCTCAGGAAGATTGCCGATACTGAAGGGATCTCTTTTGTCATCGATGGTTCGAACACCGACGACCTGAATGACCATCGTCCGGGCAGAAGGGCCGCGGGGGAACATTCCGTTCGCAGCCCCCTTGTCGAGGCCGGACTTTCGAAGTCAGAGGTCCGGGAACTCGCTCGCGGTCTTGAACTTTCTGTCTGGGACAAACCCTCGCTTGCCTGCCTTTCCTCCCGTATTCCCTATGGGACACGGATCACGCCTGCGATACTCAAGGCTGTTCAGACGGCGGAGGACCATCTGCGCGCTCACGGATTTCGGCAGGTGCGCGTGCGGCACCACGGGGACCTGGCGCGGATCGAGGTTGATCCCATGGATTTTGCGAAGCTGCTTTCGAGCAATGCTGCGGAGCAGATCACGGCGGCGCTGAAGGAGATCGGCTATACCTACGTTTGTCTGGACCTCGCGGGATATCGGACGGGGAGCATGAATGAGGGAATGAGGAAGCGTCACGAAGGACGAGAGACGAGGGACGACGGACGAGTGACGAAAAATCTTTTGCGTCCATCGTCCTAGTGAGCGCAGCGAACGATCGTCTATCGTCCGTCGTGCAGTTCGCGCGTCCATCGTGAAGTTATCGGGGGGGCAACAATGAAAGTACTCGTAGTAGGCGGCGGGGGCAGGGAACACGCGCTTGTCTGGAAGATCGCGCAGAGCCCGAAGGTCACGAAGATCTATGCCGCGCCGGGCAACGCGGGAATCGCGGGGCTCGCTGAATGCGCGCCGATCAAGGCCGAGGACATTCCGGGCCTGCTTGCGTTCGCCAAAGACAAGTCCATCGATCTTACCGTCGTCGGTCCCGAAGGACCTCTCTCGATGGGGATCGTGGACGAGTTTACCAAAGCGGGACTGCGCGTCTTCGGACCGAGCCGGAAGGCCGCGGAGATCGAGGCGAGCAAGCGCTTCTCCAAGGACCTGATGAAGAAGTATCATATTCCCACGGCTGAGTATGGAGTATTCACTGACAAGGCCGCGGCAGCGGCATACGTACGGGAAAAGGGCGCTCCCATCGTGGTCAAAGCGGACGGACTTGCGGCCGGTAAGGGTGTTTTCGTTGCCGAGACCGAGGAAGAGGCGCTCAAGGCCCTCAATATCATCATGACCGATAAGACCTTCGGTACAGCCGGCGATCGCGTGGTCATCGAGGAGTGTCTGAGAGGCGAAGAGGCTTCGTTCATGGCATTTTCCGACGGCAGGAACGTGGTGCCCATGGCATCGTCGCAGGACCATAAGCGCGTGTTCGACGCGGACAAGGGGCCGAACACCGGCGGAATGGGCGCCTATTCTCCCGCGCCGGTCGTGACCAGAGAGCTTGAGCGCAAAGTCATGGACACGATCATGATCCCCACGGTGCGGGCCATGGAAAAAGAGGGCCGTCTGTTCAAGGGAGTACTGTACGCCGGGCTCATGATCCGGAATAATGAAGCCAGGGTGCTCGAGTTCAACGCACGGTTCGGCGATCCCGAGACGCAGCCGGTCATGGCGCGGCTCGATACGGACCTGGTCGAGATCATCGAAGCCATTCTCGATGGGCGATTGTCATCGCTGGAGATCAAGTGGAAACCGGAATCAGCCGTGTGCATCGTCATGGCATCGGGCGGATATCCGGGGAAATACGAGAAGGGCAGGGTAATCACCGGGCTCGACAAAGCGTCGGGAATAGAGGGCGTGATGGTCTTTCATTCGGGCACGGCCATGAAGAACGGCAAAGTCGTGACTGACGGCGGCAGGGTGCTTGGGGTCACGGGACTCGGCCCGGTGGTGGCCGCCGCCATCGACAACGCGTACCGCGGCGCGCGGGAGATCAGCTTTGAGGGAGCGCACTATCGCAGGGACATCGGGGCGCGGGCGCTGGAGACGGGAAATTAAAATTATTATAACTACTCAGGTCAAAATATTGTCCGCAGATTACGCAGATTTCATCACGCCTTGGCGTGACATCCATCTGCGAAATCTGCGGATAAAAAGGGTTGTATCCGGTGTAAAACTCTTTTGGGTTCAGACGTACTGACTAGTTTCAATTATTTAAGAATGAAAAATGCAAAATATAAAATGCAACCAGCGACGATCAAGAACATAGCGGGTTTTTTGAACAAGACGCTGCGAGTCGGAAAGATCAAGGACGCTTCCGTGAACGGCTTGCAGGTGAGGTCCCGCAAGAGCGGCGAAATAAGGAAGGTCGGTTTTGCCGTTGATGCCTGCATCTCCACCTTTGAGAAGGCAAAAAAACTCGGCGTCGATCTCCTCGTTGTTCACCATGGCATCACGTGGAGGCCGCAAAAGGACAGGGACCTCGAGACCCAAAGAGCGGCATACCTGAAGAGAAGCAATATCGCGCTCTATGCCGCACATCTGCCGCTCGATCTTCACGAAGAATACGGGAACAATATGCAGTTGATCCGTATCCTGGGAGCACAGGGACCGAAAAAATTCGGCCGATATCACGGCATCAAGATCGGCTATGCGGGGACGTTTCGAAAAACCACGAGACTGAACTCCATGGCATCGGTCTTGAATAAAAAATTACACACGGATTGCCGCGTGTTCAGATTCGGAAAAGACCGCGTCCGTTCGATCGGCATCATCTCCGGCGGCGGGGGAAGCATCCTGAAAGAGGCCTGCGCCTTATCGCTCGACTGTTTTCTTGTCGGAGAGATCGATCTGGCCGTGTACAACGCGGCGAAGGACTGCGGAATAAACCTTCTTGTCGCCGGCCACTACGCAACGGAAACCGTCGGTGTCAAGGCGTTGATGTTGGTCGTCAGCGAGGTGTTCGGCATCGAGACGGTCTTTATAGAAGATCCGAAGGATATGTAACTGCAAAGAGCATAGCGCATAGTGTAAAGCGCATTGAACGATAATTATGAATTCGAAGGGAGACATATGGCCAAACCAGTCGTGGGGATATTGATGGGGAGCGATTCCGATCTGCCGGTGATGCAGGAGGCAGGGGTGATGCTCCAGGAGTTCGGGATCGAGTACGAGATGACGATCGCGTCAGCGCATCGAACGCCGAAGAAGGTGCTGGAATACAGCCAGAGCGCGGAGAAGCGCGGTCTCAAGGTGATCATCGCCGGAGCGGGCTGGGCAGCACACCTCGCCGGGGTGGTGGCATCGCAGACCACGCTGCCGGTGATCGGAGTGCCGATCGATTCGTCCACGCTCAAGGGGCTCGACGCGCTTCTCGCCACCGTGCAGATGCCGGGCGGCGTGCCGGTGGCGACCATGTCGATCGGCAAGGCGGGCGCCAAGAACGCCGGCGTGTTCGCGGCGCAGATAATCGCCGTGAGCGACGTGAAGGTGGCGAACCGCCTCAAGGTCTTCAAGGTCGAAATGGAACGCGAGGTGGAGGAAAAGGCCAAGCGGCTCGTCGCCATCGGCCCGACCGCCGCACCCGCCAAGATACCGGCATCGGTCAAGGAATCGTTGCCGGTCAAGGCATCGGCGCCTGCCAAGGCAGCGGCACCCGCCAAATTGACCGCGCAGACCGTGAAAGCGGAGCCCGTTGTTGCGAGCGCTCCTGCCAAGAAGAAGCCAAGGCGCAGGCGGTGGAAGAAAAAACCAGGCAAAGCCGGCACAACCCAGGGACCGGCAGCGTGAACCCCGAAAGAGACGACCTGCTGTTTGACGAAAGCATGGCGAGGTGAAACGAACCATGTCTCTTTCCGGGATGAAGACCGAACTCGAGTGTCTGCCCTGTTTTTACGCGCAGATAACCCGCGCGCTGGGCCACGCGGGTGTGAACGGAGACCGCGGCCGTTCCATCGGTCGCCTGGCGGAAAAGGTCATCGAAAGCGCTTCCCTCGACGAGGTCCCGGCCAGGACCACTACGCGGATCCACCGGATACTGCGCAACGAGACGGGTGTCGATCCGTATGCGCAGGTCAAGGAAACGTATAACCGGAGCGCGCTCGACCGGCTTCCCGCTCTCAGACGCATGGCTGCCGGAGCAGCCGATCGTCTTGAAGGCGGAGTTCGCATCGCGATCGCCGGCAACGTGATCGATTTCGGCATTTACGACAGCGTTGATCTGGACCGCTCGCTCGAAGAGTCCTTTCGACTGCCCTTGTCTAAAACCGATCTTCGCAATTTTTCCCGCGCGGTAGTGCGCGCGCGCAGCATCCTCTACCTTTGCGATAATGCCGGAGAGATCGTGTTCGACCGGGTGCTGATCGAGATCCTGCGCGACATGGGCAAGGACGTGATCGCCGTGGTCAAAGGCTCCCCGGTGATCAACGATGCCACGCTCGACGACGCGCGTGCCGCTGGTCTCCCTGAATGCGCGACAATGATCGACAACGGCAATGACGGCATCGGCACCCTGCTGGAAGCGTGTTCCGCGCAATTCATGGATGCGTACCGATCTGCCGATCTGATCATCAGCAAGGGCCAGGCCAATTATGAAACACTGGTGCAAGAAAAGGATAACCGCACCTTTTTCCTCTTTAAGGTCAAGTGCCCGGTCGTGGCCGCCTTCCTGAAGCGCGGGAACGGGGATATCATTCTGACGGGAGGGGGATCATAGTGCGGAGTTCGGAGTGCGGAGTTCGGAGTGAACAGCTTAGGAAGTCCGTATTCCGCAATCTGAAATGAGCGTGGTTCTATGCAGACGCCGATAGTCAAAATCGATCCTGCTTATCCCGAACAGGCGTTTACCCGCTGCAGGGACGTGATCCGCGCGGGCGGCGTAATTGTGTACCCGACAGACACCTTGTACGGCCTCGGCGCGGATCCGAAGAATCCCGCGGCGGTCAAAAAATTGTTCACCATCAAACGCAGGCAGGCTGACCAGCCGATCCTGCTGCTGATCAGGGATGCAAACGAGGTGCGGGACTGGGCAGCGGCGATCACTCCCGGGGCCGGGGAGCTCATGAGAAAATTCTGGCCCGGTCCGCTCACCCTGGTGTTCAAGGCAAGGTCGGAGGTGCCGGCGGAACTGACCGGCGGCACCGGGACGATCGGGCTCAGGGTTCCTGGAAATGCGCTGACGCGGCAGTTGCTCGCGTCGCTCGGCACCGCGCTCACCGGTACAAGCGCGAATATCTCCAGCAGGCAGAGTCCTCGCACCGCTCGGGAGGCCGCTGAGGCGATCGGCGGGATGGCTGATCTGGTCCTCGATGGAGGCAGGACCGAAGGCGGCAACCCTTCGACGGTCGTGGATGTGAGCGATGATGAACCGAGAATGATCAGGGAAGGGGCGATCCCCTCGCGGGAGATTTTGGGTTAGTTGCAATTCATCGCGAAAAGGAAAAGAACTGTATCACCACAAAGACACGAAGGCACAAAGAAAGTCTTAAAAATTTGCGAGGTAATCAAACTCTGAAGCCGCGATGCATTTCTTCGTGTCTTAGTGTCTTCGTGGTAAATTTTGGTTTCGGCTTATCCGGCGTAGGGCGTTAAATTCTCTTTAAAGGATCATTAAATGAAAAAAATATTCGTGCTGGATACCAACGTGCTGCTCCACGATCCGCGGGCGATCTTTTCGTTCCAGGACAACGATGTGGTGATCCCGATCGTGGTGATCGAGGAGCTGGACAAGTTCAAGAAGGACGTCAACGAGATCGGCAGGAACGCTCGCCAGGTCTCGCGGATCCTCGATGAGCATCGGCTCAAGGGAAAGCTCTCTCTGGGGGTGAAGCTTGAGAGCGGAGGAAACCTGCGCGTGGAGCTCAACCACACGTCTCCGGAACGCCTGCCGAGCGAACTGATCGCGACCAAGGCGGACAACCGGATTCTTGCCACGGCACTCAACCTGAAGCACGATGACTTGCCGGTGATCCTCGTGACCAAGGACACGAACCTGCGCATCAAGGCGGACGCGCTCGGGCTTATTGCCGAAGATTTTGAGTCGGACACCATCACGCTCGATGAGCTCTATTCCGGAGAGTCTGAACTGCTGGTCGCGCCCGGGATGATCGACGATTTCTATGCCCGGGGAGAAATGGAGCCCGCGGACCCGAAGCCATTGCCGAACCAGTTCGCGCTTCTCAAGAACAGCGCCAACGAGTCGCAGACGGCGCTGGCCCGGTATAACAAACAGAAAAACGTCTTTGTGCCGATCACGACCGCGAAGCACGGCGTTTGGGGGATCACGGCCAAGAACAAACAGCAGCAGTTTGCCCTGGATCTGCTCTTGAATGATGATATCCGGCTTGTCACGCTCGTGGGAAAGGCCGGAACGGGCAAGACACTGCTGGCGCTCGCCGCGGGACTGGAGAAGACCATCGAGGCGCGGACGTTCCAGCGGCTTGTGGTCTCACGACCCGTATTCCCGCTCGGCAAGGACATCGGGTTCCTGCCCGGCGACGTCGAGGAGAAACTCAGGCCCTGGATGCAGCCGATCCGCGACAACCTCGACTTCCTCGTGGGCTCCTCGGGAGGCCCCGGACGGGTCAAGGGCAAGAAGGACCTCCAGAGCCTCTTCGATCTCGGAATGATCGAGGTGGAGCCGCTCACCTACATCCGCGGCCGCAGCATGCCGAACCAGTACCTGATCGTGGATGAGGCCCAGAACCTGACACCACACGAGATCAAGACCATTATTACCCGTGCGGGCGAAGGGACCAAGGTCGTGCTGACCGGCGACCCGTACCAGATCGACAATCCTTACATTGACTCATCGAGCAACGGACTTACCTTCGTGGTTGACCGGTTCAAGGAAGAGTCAATAGCCGGACACATTACGCTTGTTAAGGGAGAGCGCTCCGACCTCGCGGAACTTGCGGCTACGCTGCTGTAAAATAAAGGGCAGGTTACTGCTCAGGTTCAAGGTTCCGGGTTCAAGGTTCACGGTTGGAAAGCCATGAATCCCCTTGTTCAACCTTGAACCTTGAACCGTGAACCTGACAACCGAACTAATTCATTCAATTGCACTACAGGGAGGGACCCATGACCAAGAAGGTTTGTCCAACGCCAGGTTTTGAGAAGTTGCTGGTTGCAACCGATGGTTCGGAGTTCAGCAATGCAGCGGTGCGGGAGGCGATCAAGATCGCCGGTACCTGTTCGAGCCGCTTGTTTGTTTTGCTCGTGTTCGAAATAAGCGCAGAAGTCGAGCTCTGGGATGCGCTGTCAACGGAAAAGCTTGAAGCGCAGCTGAGAAAATACCTCGATGGAATAATAAAGAATGCCGCCAAACAGGGCGTTCAATGCGAGGCCATCATGCACCTGGGCAATGAGCCTTACAAGGATATTGTCTCCGAGGCAAAAAAGCGGAAGGTAAACACGATCATCATGGGAAGCCACGGCCGGACCGGGCTCACCCGGCTCATGATGGGCAGCGTTGTTTCGAGGGTCATCGGTCATGCGCACTGCAAGGTGCTGGTGGTCCCGGCAACCGTGAAGAAATAGATTCTTGAACAGCGTTCCTTCTTTCTCGCCATCAAGACGGGGGTTGAATTATATCGTTTCAAAGGTGTACAGTGCACGGCATCTATTTGCCATACCGGGAGGGATTGAAAAACGAAATGCAAGACCGACAACAAGTAAACAAAAAAATCTTTTTAGCGGTGAGCGTGCTGGCAACGATCTTTGTCCTGACTGAGATCATCATGCAGTCATTCGGCAAGAGCATTTGCCAGACCGAGGGATGCAAAGTCGTGGCGCAGTATGTTCGCTACGGCGATATCTCAATCCTGCTCATCGGTCTCGTGACCTTCTCTTTTCTGGCGCTCTTGTCGTTCCGGGAACTTTATCTGAACAAACCAGGCGCCGGTCCGTTCATCAATCTGGTCCTGATCGTGTCTTTGGCATGCGAAGGGTTCTTCACCGGGTATCAAGCCTTCAGCATCCATACCCCCTGTCTCTTTTGTCTCATTATCTTCGCGTTCATAGGCGTCCTGAGTATCATCAGGCTGCTTGCAGGGGAACGAGAGATTATCGCGGGATTACTGTCTCTGGCGGCCGTTTTCAGCATGCTCTACCTGGTGCTGCCGGCGGGCGCGCCGGTCAGCCTTCCCACCAGTGATCGTGTCGTTTTGTTTTTCAGCAAGGACTGTAAGCATTGCACCGAGGTGATTCGACATCTTGCTGAAAAGAAGATTGAGGTGAAACATCTCGATGTCAAGGGATATTCCGCATTCCTGAAAAGCATGGGTATCGATACCGTTCCCACGATCATGGTGAACGCGCTAAATCAGCGGCTCTTTTTAAGTGGCAAGGACGCCATTCTTAACTACCTGTGTCGCTGCTCACCGTCGGGGGACGCCTGTGACGATATCGGGAAAAGTACACGTTCGGACGGAACAGCACCGACCGTTGTATCTTCTCAGGGAACAGGTACGGCAATCGACATTTTTAATCAACCTTCCTTTTTGAACGGGCCGGTGTCTTCGGATGAAGACGGGATGTGCAAGCAGGATGAAGTCTGCAAATAGACGGGGGCAGAGCCATGAGCGAGATATCATTGCATGTGCAGAGCAAACTTTGCGAAGAGTGTTCGCTTGCGCTCCGCAGGTTCGTCGGAAACATTGATGGAGTGGAGTCCGTTGATGTGGAGAACGGCCGGATCGTGATCAGCTTCGATGCATCGATGATACCCGGGGACCGGGTGAGAACCATCGCGCGGGACAGCGTGGAGAAGCTCGGCTATAAGCTGATCGATGAACAAGAAGAACAAAACGCCTGATCCTTCCCGGCATCATGCAACGGGCCCTCAGGAAATTTAAGTGTGAAAAAAATCTTTTTACTGTGGTACTATGACAAGCTATGGCCAAGATCATTGAGAAAAAGCTCATTCGTACTCCCGATGTGTATTATTACAAAATTGCCGCGCCCCTGATCTCCCGGAAAGCGCAGCCTGGCCAGTTCGTTATCATTCGCCTCCACGATAGAGGCGAGCGCATTCCCTTGTCCCTTGCCGATATCGATCCGGCTGAAGGGACCATCAGCCTGATCGTGATGGCAGTCGGCAAGACCACGACCGAGCTGTCACATTGCCGGGAAGGTGATGAGATCCTCGACCTGTGCGGACCCCTGGGCATGCCGACCCATATTGAAAAGGTGGGGAACGTGGTCCTGGTGGGCGGCGGGTTCGGTGTCGCGCCACTGTACCCGATCGCGAGGGCTTTTAAATCCGCGGGAAATGCGGTGACGGTCATTATGGGGGCGAGGAACAAGGACCTGCTGATCTATGAACAGGAGATGCGGCAGGTATGCGACAAGGTGCTGGTCACCACGGATGACGGAAGCAAAGGATTGAAAGGTGTCGTGACCATGGCCTTGAAGCAGGAACTCGAAACGGGCGGCATCGGCCTGGTCATGGCAGTGGGACCGGCCATCATGATGAAGTTTGTGTGCGAGACCACGAAACCATTCAACGTCAGGACGACCGTCAGCCTGAATCCCATCATGATCGACGGTACGGGAATGTGCGGCGGCTGCCGCGTGTTCGTGGGCGGCGAGACGAAGTTCGCCTGCACCGACGGCCCTGAGTTCGATGGTCACCTGGTGGACTGGGACCTGCTCATGAACCGCCAGAAAGCATATGCCAGCGAAGAGCGCGAGTCCTTTGAAGCGTGGAAGCTGCGACACGAACGGATGCTGGGCAAAGAGAGGCAGCCTGTCTGTGAGTAATCATGATCATTCCACCATGACCGGAGCGGGAGGAGAAAAGAAAAAGCCCGCAAAGATCATCCCTCATAAAACACCGATACCCGAACAGGACCCCCGGAAACGACGTACGAACTTTGACGAGGTTTCACTCGGATACACGCCGGAGCAGGCCATGGTCGAGGCAGGGCGGTGTCTCAATTGCAAGGACCCGAAATGCGTCACCGGTTGCCCCGTGAGCGTCCCCATACCCCGGTTCATCCAGGCGATCAAGGCGGGCGAGTTCGACCAGGCGCTTACGATCATCCGGAGTGAAAATCTTCTGCCCGCCGTCTGCGGCCGCGTCTGTCCCCAGGAGGTCCAGTGCGAGCAACGCTGCACCCTGGGGAAAAAATTCGAACCCGTGGCCATCGGCCGTCTGGAACGGTTTATCGCGGATTGGTCGGCGGAGCAGGGGCGGCAGGATGCGCCTGCGGCAGTAGCGCTCTCGGGAAAGAAGGTCGCGGTCGTGGGGAGCGGCCCGTCCGGTCTGGCTTGCGCGTACGATCTCGCAAAGCTCGGCCATGCGGTAACCATCTATGAAGCCCTTCATGAGGCGGGCGGAGTGCTGGTCTATGGGATCCCGGAGTTCCGCCTCCCGAAGAAGATCGTGTCGCGGGAGATCGCGGTCCTGAAAAAAATGGGCGTTGAGATCGTAACGAATGTCGTGGTAGGAAAACTTATGAGCGTGGACGAACTCATGGAGGACTTCGATGCCTGCTTTATCGGCACGGGTGCGGGGTTGCCGAAGTTCATGGGCATTGAGGGCGAGCATCTCGCCGGCGTATATTCGGCCAACGAGTTCCTGACACGGATCAACCTGATGCGGGCCTATTCGACGCCGGAATACGACACACCGATCAGGAGGGGAGAGCGCGTGGCTGTGGTGGGTGGAGGAAATGTGGCCATTGATGCCGCCCGGACCGCTCTGCGTCTGGGGGCCCGGGAAACGGTCGTTATCTACCGCCGCTCGGAAGCGGAGATGCCTGCGCGGCGTGAAGAGGTCCATCATGCGAAGGAAGAGGGGGTCATTCTCGAACTGCTGACGAGTCCGGTCAGGATCGTCGGCGAGAACGGCCATACCATTGCCGTTGAATGCGTACGCATGGAGCTGGGAGCGCCCGATGCATCGGGCCGCCGCCGTTCGCTCCCGAAGAAGGGGTCGGAGTTCCTGGTCAAGGCTGATACGGTGATCATGGCAGTGGGGACGAACACCAATCCGCTCGTGTCGCGGAGCACCCGGGACCTGGCGGTCAACGATTGCGGATTCATCATCGCCGACGAGCAAACGGGCAGTACCAGCCGCACGGGGGTGTACGCCGGCGGCGATATCGTTACCGGATCCGCCACCGTTATCTCTGCGCTCGGAGCCGGCAGAAAAGCGGCCCAGGCGATCCATATCTATTTGATCGGGAAATCGCAATAAGTAGAATTTAACCGCAGAGGCACAGTAGCCTTCAAAAGAAAGGCGGCCACTGAGGGAAGCACGCAGAGAAAATCTTTATTATTTCAAAGAGCATTTCTCCGCGTCTCCGCGCCATGGCGTGGTGGATTTAGCCTTTTTACCAATGTATCAATTTTGGATCTCTTAATACCAGAAGTTCGGCAATCCTCTTGACACGCCGGTTGCCGATATGGTAAGGTGTCGCCACTGTTTTCACGCGGGAGGGTGCGTTGGAAAATCAAAAAGGAATAGTCGAAATCGCAGCGGATAAGGCCTGGAAATTTTTTTCTTCCGTGAAGCTTGCGGTCGTGCTGCTCATCATTCTGGCGATCGTCTCGGTCATCGGCACGTTGATCCAGCAGAATGAGGCCCCGGAAAAATACCTGGCCGAGTACAGCCAGTCGACGGTCCGGCTGTTCGAGGCGATCGGCCTCTTCGACATGTACCATACCTGGTGGTTCGTGCTCCTCCTGTTCTTCCTCACGGCGAACCTGACGGTATGCACCCTCGATCGCTTCCCCCATACGTTGCGGATCATCATGGCGCCGCTCAAGCCCGTTGACGACGACACCCTGAAGGCAATACCTTTTAAAAAAGAGATAGTGTTCAATGGCGGCATGGACACGGCCGGGGAGCGCGCGGTCAAGGTGCTGAATGCGCGCAGATACCGCTTTGTTGAATCAAAAAGCGAAGGCATGACCCAGTTCATGACTCAGAAAGGAGTATACAGCCGGCTGGGTGTGTACATTACCCATGCCAGCATTATCCTCATTTTTGTCGGGGCATTGATCGGCTCTTTCTTCGGATTCAAGGCATTTTTGAACCTGCCCGAGGGACAGGCATCCAAATTCGTCTATCTCAGAAATGAACCCATGTGGGACAAGATCATGGCCGCCCTCGGGATCGCCGACAGCCCGGTGATCCCCGGTACCGACGGGGGCGTGCCTGCCATGCCGCTCGGATATTATGTGTACTGCGACAACTTCGACGTGGATTATTACCGGAGTCCTTTGGGACAGCCGACGGGGATGCCGTCGGAATATCACAGTATCCTGAGCGTGTATGATCTCAACAAACAGAAGATACTGGACAAGCGCATCCGGGTGAACGATCCGCTCACCTATCACGGCGTCACCTTCTATCAGTCCAGCTATGGGACGATCCCGGACGCCCGTGGAAAGATTCTCCTGACCATCCGCAGCAAGAACAGTCCCGAGTCCGTCGGTGAACTGGTGACCGTCGATCCAGGCGCATCAGTGTACGTTCCCTCGATCAACAGGACGATTGCCGTGCTGGGCTTTGCTCCGTATGGAATGAGAAATCCGGCTTCCGGGCAGGTGATGTTCTACCAATCTCAAAATGATGAATACATCAATCCCACGGTGGAACTCGAGGTCTATGACGGCAAGACGCCGATATACAAAACCACTATTATGAAGACGGACGCGGGACAACCCTATCTGCCCGAAGGCTACCTCATCAGCTACGCCGGTTATTGGGGCACGCGGTACACCGGTTTGCAGGTAACGAAAGACCCGGGAGTCTGGGTGGTGTATGCGGGATTTATCCTGCTCTGCATCGGACCGCTGATCGCGTTCTTCGGTTCCCACAAAAAGCTGTGGGTAAGGGTCCAGGACCGGACGGGTCAGGTGGTGGTCACGGTGGCGGGCTCTGCCAACAGGAACCGGATCGGGTTTGAGCGGGAGTTCAACAGGATCGCGGAAGAAATTTCGAAGTAACAGCGTTTTCTTCAGGAGGGTTCAATGCAAAGTTCACTGCTCTTCACCATAGCGACCCTGGCGTATCTGGCTGCCATGGTATGCTATATCAGTTTTCTGTCCTTTAAAAAGGAGATCATAGGAAAGACCGCCACGATCGTGACGCTGGGCGGTTTTGTCATTCAGACGATCGCCCTGTTCCTCCGGTGGCGCGAGTCGTATCAGATGGACATCGGCAGGGTCCCCCTGACCAACCTCTACGAATCCCTGGTATTCTTCACGTGGAGCACCGTGCTCATCTATCTCATCGTTGAGTACAAATATAAGACCAGGGCCTTCGGAGCATTCGTGCTGCCGGTCGCCTTTCTCGCGCTCGCGTTCATCAATGTGGCGGGGATCGAAACCGACATCACGCCCCTGGTCCCGGCGCTCAAGAGCAACTGGCTGTTCTATCACGTCCTCATCAGTTTTCTGGGGTACGCGGCCTTCAGCGTCGCTTTTTCCGTATGCATAATCTATATGCTGAACGATATGGAGGACCGCGGCTCCGTTTTGCACCTTTTCATTGCCCTTGGATTGATAGCGGGTCTTACTACCCTGGGCTACAGTATGGCGGCCGCGGGCGGAAATATGAAAAGGGTGTTCTGGTATGGACTCGGCAGCATATTTTTTGCCTGGGTGGTTTATCTTACGGTGGCAGGCGCGCGCAATAAAAGACAAGTGTACCTTTTCTGGTCGTTATGTGTAACCCTTGCCGTGGGACTGCTTATTGCCATGGGGGTTGATTTTGCGCTTTTCAGGCAGGCGGCATCCGAAGAAAGTTTCCGAAAGCATATGTTCGAATCAACATTTTTGAACCAGTCGGTTTTTGTTATCGTTGTGTCCTGGGCCGCTGTTGCCGCACTGTTTACGCTGGTGTGGACGCAGGGATTGAAACTGGAGACACTGATAAAACAATACACGCTGTCGAGCGATATGCTCGAAGAAATTACGTATAAAATGATCGCTGTGGGCTGGCCGCTGCTCACCGCGGGCATCCTTACCGGCGCGGTCTGGGCGAACAGCGCCTGGGGCACCTATTGGAGCTGGGACCCGAAAGAGACCTGGTCGCTCATCACCTGGTTCGTATATGCCATCTACCTTCACGCGCGCTATGTGCGCGGTTGGAAGGGCACTCAGATGGCGGTGATCGCATGCCTGGGTTTTCTCTCGGTGATCTTCACCTACCTGGGGGTCAACCTGGTGCTCTCCGGTCTCCATTCGTACGGCGGGATGAACTAAGAGAAAAAAATCCGTCTTCGTAAGGCAATGTCTCAATAATTATGACCGCCGGTTAAAGATATTTTAACCGGCGGTTTTTGTTTAGCAAGGCGCCTTTTTTATATTAATCCTTACCTCTGCACCGTGATATCCACGCGCTTGTCAATGGAGTAGAGGGGATAGATCTTGAAATCCTTTACCCACGGCTGGATCACCAGGTAATCGGTTTTGTGCCACATGAAGAGCCAGGGCGCGTTTCTGATGACCCTTTTCTCGGCCTGACGGTAGAGATGATAGCGCAGATGCGCGTCCATGGTTTGTTGTGCCGTCTCGATCAGCCGGTCGAGTTCCGGATCCAGGCAGCGTGTACGGTTCCCGGAGGAGCCGGCGTTCGCTGAGTGAAAGAGCGGAAAGAGGAAGTTTTCCGGGTCCGGATAATCAGCCCACCAGGAAAGCCAGAACGCGTCAGGTTCTCCTTCGTTCACGGCTGCTTTGAAGGCGCTCCAGTCAAGTTGTACGATCTCCGCTTTGAGCCCCGCCCGGGAGAGATAGCTCTGGACGACCTCGATGATGTCCAGGACCTCGGGGTCAGCGGTGATGAAAATCCTGATTGTTTTTCCCTCAGCCCCCGCCTCTCGGATCAGTTTCCTGGCCTTGTCCGGGTCGAAACCGTATCCCTCACTATTCTTCAACAACGCCGTGCTCTTCCAAAGACCCGGCGGGATCGGTCCACCGGCAAGCACCCCGCGTTTTTCAAAGATCGTATTTAAAATATGCTTTCGGTCGACAGCCATATTCACCGCTTGCCGGACCCGGATATCGTCGAACGGGGGGCGCGTGCAGTTGAGGCCGAGATAGTAGCTGTTTAAGCCCGGTTTGCCGTAGACCTGGTCGCGCCATTCGGGATCGGTCGTGTAGCGCTTGTATTCCGATGATGGTATCTGGAGCACGTCAAGATGCCCGGTCTCGAATTCCATTACTGCGGTGAGGTCCTCGGGGATGACACGGTAGAAGATGCCGGTCAGCTTCAGCCTGCCTTCGAAATAATCCTCACGCGCCGCGAGCACGATGAATTGACCATGTTTCCATTCGGTGAGAAGATACGGACCGCTGCCGACGGGGTGGGTGCCGAAGTTCTGGCCGAGCCGCTCCACCTCTTCACGGGGAACCACATATGCGGCGGTCATTGCAAGGAGTGAGAGGAAAGGCCCGAACGGTCTCTGCAGTTTAATCGCGAGCGTATGGTCGTTGAGGACGCGGATACCCGATACGCTCCCGGCCTTGCCCGCGATAAAGTCGTTTGCTCCTTCGATCCGGTCAAGGACCCAGGTGAGAGGCGCTTTCGTTTCAGGGGTGAGCACGCGTTCAAAGGAATATTTGAAGTCCCGCGCCGTGATCTTTCTGCCGTTGCTGAAGCGGACATCACGTCTGAGATGGAAGGTATACGTCACATGGTCGTCGGACAGCTTCCACGAACGGGCGACATCGGGAACAATGTCGAGGTTCTCGTTGAAGCGGACAAGACCATTGAAGAGCTTTGCGGCGATTCCTCCGCCCTGAACATCGGTGATCAGGGCGGGATCGAGGGTTGTCGGGTTGCTGTTCAACCGGAGGTAGAGATGTCCGGGAAGGCGCTCATCATCGGATCGATGGCAACCGGCAGCAGGCGTTATGATCAGCGTAAGGAGGAGAAGGCACACGAACGCAGTTCGCGTCCGGGCCTTTCCGGCGGGGTCATGTTTTTGCTGCGTTGACGAGTGCCTTGAACAGTTTCTTGGTATATCGGTCATTGGGAGTCTTTTCCGGGTGCCACTGTATTGCAAGGAAAAAGTTTTTTGTCCTGGTCTCCAGCGCCTCGATCACCCGGTCGTGGGACACTGCGGAAAGATGGAGCCCCCTGCCGGGATTTTTTACGCTTTGGTGGTGCGCACTCCGCACCCGGATCCGGGGAGCGCCCATGACACACGAGAGCAGCGTTCCCTCGAACACATCGACATCATGAAAGACCTTTTCCCCGGGTCGCGCCGCGCCATGCTTGATCGGGTTGGGAACCTGAAGCCCGATGTCCTGATACAGTTTACCGCCCAACGCGACATTTGCGAGCTGCGCGCCGTAGCAAATGGCCAGCACGGGTTTCTTCGCTTTTAAGACGGCCTTGAAGAGCTCGAGCTCGAACCGGGTGCGCGCATCAGGAGAGATCTGCATGCGGGCGCCGGACAAGGGCTTCTCTTTGTAGAAACGCGGGTCAATATCATCTCCTCCGGTGAAGATAAAACCGTCCAGACGTTTCACCAGATCGGGAATGGCGGTTTCGATCCCGAGGATGGGAACGGGAAACCCGCCTGCGCGAAACACCGCCTTGCCGTAATCCTGATCGAGTATGTTCAGGTCCCTGCCGGGCTGAGCCTCGTGGTTCATGGTGATTCCGATCAAGGGCTTCATGCGCATTCCTCCCAAAATAGAATGATAACGCTCGATGCAAATATTTGTACCATATTTTGGGAGGTTTGTCAGTGTAACATTCTAATTTGAGATTTATTATCACCACTCAGGTTGTCAAGTTCACGGTTTAAGGTTCATGGTTTAGGCAGAATAAACCACGGGAGCTTTGATCCTGTCATCCATCATTTCAAATTCGATCAGAGAGGTATCTTTAAAATTGCTTTATTTTCATGGCGTTCCAACCTTGAACCGTGAACCTGGAACATTGAACCTGCGTAGTTGCAATTTATTATGTTAACCCAGGAGCATATCGAGCACCGCCTTTTGCACGTGCAGGCGGTTCTCTGCCTGGTCAAAGATCACTGACTGCGGACCATCGATAACCTCCGCGGCGATCTCCTCGTTGCGATGGGCGGGCAGGCAGTGCATCACGATCGCCCCCTTGCGGGCGGACTTCATGAGTTTCGCGTCCACCGCGTATCCCTTGAATGCCTTCATCCGTTTCGTGTGTTCCGCTTCCTGTCCCATACTCGCCCAGACATCGGTGTACACAACGTCCGCGTTCCTGACCGCCTGGAGGGGGTCATTCGTGACGAGTACCTCCGCGTTGGTCTGCTTTCCCTCGGCTTTCGCCTGCCTCATAATAGCACCGTCAAGCTCGTACCCGCGCGGAGAGGCGATGGCGAAATGCATGCCGACTTTCACACAGGCCTGGATAAGCGAGTTGGCGACATTGTTCCCGTCTCCCACGTACGCGAGCGTAAGCCCCTTCAGTTTTTTCTTCTTCTCCTGGATGGTGAGCAGGTCCGCAAGGGCCTGGCACGGGTGATGAGCGTCGGTCAGTCCGTTGATCACCGGGATCGACGCGAAGCGCGCCAGCTCTTCGATCGTTTTCTGCGCAAAGGTGCGGATCATGATGCCGTCGAGGTAGCGGGAGAGGGTGCGCGCCGTGTCGGCGATGGGTTCGCCGCGTCCGATCTGAAGGTCGTTTTGCGACAGGAACAGCGCCTGGCCGCCGAGCTGGAACATGCCCACCTCGAAGGACACCCGTGTACGGGTCGAGGCCTTCTCGAAGATCATTCCGAGAGACTTGCCTTTGAGCGTCTGATGCGGTTTCCCCTGCTCCAGCAGCTTTTTCAATGTCGCGGAACGCGTGAGGATATTCTCAATGTCCTTCGGGGTAAGGTCGGAAATCGCGAGCAGATCTTTTTTCATGTAATCTCCAGAGGAAGTTGACAGCTCATAGCTGATGGATAAATAGTGCTAATGTACGATGGTGAGTTGAGAACTGTTCGCTGTCAGCTATGGGCTATCGACTATGAGCTGCTTCTCAGGTCACCGCTTCGCGAAGATCCGGTCAAGCGCCTCGATAAGGAGGTCGATCTCCTCCTCGGTGACGATGAGCGGCGGCATGAACCGCAGCACGGTATCCATGGTGCAATTGATCAGCATGCCTTCCCTGATGCCGGCGGAGACGATCTCCTTGCCGTTCACGTCAAGTTCCATGCCGATCAGGAGTCCCTGCCCCCGGACGTCCCTCACAAAAGAATATTTTTGTTTCAGGTTCTCAAGACCCTGTTGGAAATAGGCGCCCAGTTGGACCACATTCGGGATGATGATGTTGTCCTCGATCAGGGCTTCGATCGAGGCAATTGCCGCGGCACAGGCCAGCGGATTGCCGCCGAAGGTCGAGCCGTGGGTCCCGGGCGTGAATGCCTGGGAAACCTTGTCCGTGGCAAGGAGCGCGCCGATCGGCATGCCTCCCCCGAGCCCTTTCGCGAGCATGACGACATCGGGTGTAATTCCCGCATGCTCATACGCGAAGAACTTTCCGGTCCGGCCCATGCCGGTCTGGATCTCATCGAGCATGAGCAGCATGTTGTTCCTGTCGCAGAGGTCCCGGAGCTCCTTCAGATAGGCCGGCGCCGGCACGATCACCCCGCCCTCGCCCTGGACCGGTTCCACGAGCACGGCGCAGGTGTGTTCATTCACCGCAGCTTCGACGGCCGCGACATCGTTGAACGGGACGTACCGGAATCCCGGCACGATCGGCTCGAACCCCTTGTGGAACTTTTCCTGTGCCGTGGCGGACAGGGCACCGTAGGTCCGTCCATGGAACGATCCCCGCATGGTAATGATCTCGAACCGGTCCTGTTTCAGCACCTCCCGGGCATATCGCCGCGCGAGCTTGATGGCGGCCTCGACAGCCTCGGTGCCGGAGTTGCAGAAGAACACCTTGTCCGCGAAAGAATTGGAAACGAGCAGCTTCGCCAGATTGATCTGCGGTTCATTGTGAAAATGGTTCGACACGTGCATCAGCCGCTGCGCCTGTTTCTGGAGCGCCACCACCACCCGCGGATGGCAGTGACCGAGGTTGCATACGGCCACGCCGGTAACGAAATCGAGGTACTCCCGTCCGTCGGAATCGTAGACCTTCGTGCCCCGGCCTTTCACGAGCACGAGCGGCTGCCGGCTGTAGGTATTCATAATGTATTTCTGGGAATCTGACAGTATATCGTTAGTGATCATGTTGACGAAAGTAACATAAATACGTTGAAAAATCAAACGGAAATTATATTGAAACGACGCGGAGGGGAGATGGTTGCGTCATGTGAGGGCGGGAGAGAGCGGATGGGGAGAACCAGAAAGATTTCATAAGCCGGTTGCGGAATACTGCATGTTACAGTCGCATATCGGTGTTCACCATGGGCTCGAACCGTTTGGGCGCATGATTGATGAACTCGTTGAAGTCGGAAACGAATACAATATAGGCATCGACATCAGCGTTGCCGTCCTTTATGAACGGATTGTGCCGGGAGTCCGCGACGGTCTTCATGTCATTACGAAAGGATTCCGAATGCGCCGCCTCGCGTATTTCCTTTTCCGCTGCACGGGAGATCATGGTTCCCCGTCTTACTTTGTGCGTCTGAAAGCGGCTTAACAGCATTGTTATGACGGTTTTGAAGTCCATGGATGATGAAAAATTACTATAAATACGCTGAAAAGGCAAGAAGAATAAGGTGACGGAAATTCAGGCAGTTACACCAGAAACAGTGCGAGGCCGACAAGGAATACGAGCGCGGTCGGAAGGTAGAGCAAACGATAGGTTCCGGCCATGTCGGCCTTGAAGTACCGGATCGTCAGCAGCAGGCAGAGGTGGGTGGGGGAGAGCATCACGCCGGCAAAACCGCTCGCGAAGGCGAAGGTGATTGTGGCCGGGTCCGGATGGCCGCCCATCATGGCCGTGATGATCGGGAAGGTGGCGCCGACGAAGCCGACGGTGAGTCCCGTCAAGAGGCCCACGATGAACGGAAGCGCGAACAGAACAATACCCGTTGGAAGTCCGCTCTGCTCAAAAAAGAGGGGTAAGGCCTCAATGGCGCCGGACGCTTCGAGCATCCCCTTGAACACCATGATGCCGATGACCATGAGCATGACATTGGGCGAAACGCTTTCGCGAAGCGTGGTCCAAAGCTCGCTCCTCGTGTACCGAAAGAATAGAAGCATGGCGACCACGATCATTGCCATGGCAATCGCCAGCGGCAGTTTGAACGCGACAACAAGAACGATCGAGATCGTGATCGGGAGCAGGGACACGAAGAGCGCCTTGAACTCGTTCCAGTCCCGTTTTCCCGCGATGGCCCGGACCGCTGTTCCCCGGAATCCAAGCAGCGCGCCGACGACGATGACCGCGATCGGCAGCGGGAGCTGGGAAAGAAGCAGCTTGTTGGTCGGTATTTTTGTTACCGCGGCAGCCAGCACGATGCCGGGGTAGAGCGGCGAGATATATTCCCAGATGTGCCGGAACCAGTAATTGACAAAGGCCTTGTGCTCCGGCCGCATGTCCGCGTCGGCCGCGGCCTCCTGCACCATGGGCGCCGAGAAGGCCGCCCCGCCTGCCGAGGGCAGGAGGCCGATTACACCGGGCAGCACGGCCATGGCGATACGGCGGTCTCTGGCCACGTTCACGACGGTCTCCATCATGCGTTTGAGAACGCCCCGTTTCCTGATGATGTTCTCGAGCACCATGATGAGAACGAGACCGGTCACCAGGTTTATCGTCACTGGATCGATTGTCGAGTCAAACAGGACTCGCGCCTGTTTTATCGGGCCGAGGAGATAAAGCGATCCGAGGAAGACCGCGCCGAGCAGCATCACCAGGCCGAGGTTCCAGCGAAGGCGCAGAAGGAACACGATGAGAGCGAAGGCTGCGCCTATTTTAATCAAGTCAGTCATCGAATATACCCGGCGCCCAGGTAGAACAGCACGGCGGCGCGAATGGAATACCGCTCCAGATTCCACTCATCGGGGAGCGGCTGGTACGGCGCAGAATCGCGGATCGAGCGGAGCGCCTCGTCGTCCAGTATCTTGTACCCGGACGACTTCAATATCTCCAGTCTGCCGAGAGAGCCGTCCTTCATAATATCGAACAGGAGGTAAAGCGTTCCCTGGTAGCCGGATATTGCCGCGAGCTCGGGATACTGGAGCACGCTCTCGACCTTGACCTTGAGCCAGCGGTTGTAGGACATGAATTTGAATTCGTCCGTATCGAGGGTGACGGAATCATCACCCGGTCTTTTTTTGGGCATGCCTTTGCGCGCGAGCTCGTCGATGTCGTTCTGGGTCAAAAAGGGGAGCGGGCCGGTCTCTTTATGCGGTTTGCTGCCCGTCTTCCCCGTCTTCTTGCCGCGCTCCGCTCCCTCCGGCACCCCGGTGCGCGGCACGGTTTTTGGAAGCTTGACCTCCTCGCTTGTGCCGAATTTCTTTGGCAGGGGCACAGCGCTGGGAGGCAGTGGTTTTTCCGGTTTAAATCGTTCCGGAACAGGAGCAGGAGGAGATGGAGGCACCGGTGTCGGCCGATCCAGCGGCGGCAGCTGGTTGATCTTTTGCTGAGGCAGGTTCACGATCGTAACCGGCGTGATCAGGGGCATCTCCGGATGTGTCGGCTTTATAAGGAACAGAGCCGCGATGACCAGCGCGTGGAGTGCGAGGGAGATGACGAGAAATATCGTGAAGTGTAAACGAAGGGGCATGAGTTGTAATTTCAAAAAGTAAAATGCAAAGTACCAGTAACTGCTCAGGTCAAAACATTGTCCGCAGATTACGCAGATTTCGCAGATCAAGTAGAACCCGACTTATGTTTATAAATCTGCGTCCATCTGCGAAATCTGCGGATACAAGGTTTTTTCTCTGGTGCAACACTCTTGCGGATTCACCTCTGCTGAGTAGTTACCAGTGCACCATGAAGGTTTTGGAGCCAGAACGACGAGTGTGTCATTTTGCAATCAGAATTTGCATCCTGTCCGAAACTTCCCTGAGCAGTCTCAGGATCGCCTCGGCCTTGTCCGGCGTCAGGCTGCCCATGCCGCAGGAAGGAGTGATGAGAGATTGCCGAAGGATCGTTCTACGGTCCACGCCTTCCTTCTCCAGCCGGTTCATGCCCTTATGGAGCGCCGCGATGAGCGTGTCCGCGGTCTCCTTCCCGGTGAATGCGCCGGTGGGCACGACACCCCAGGCGAGCGCGCCTCCGCGGCCGAAGAACTTTTTAATGTCTTCGGGGTAGAGTAGCACCTTTTCCATATATCCGAAGGCGTCGAAATTCACGATGTCCACCCTGGTGTTGAATATCACGGGCCAGTCCGCGTTACCGCAGCAGTGGATGCCGGCAATGCCGTCCAGTTCGTGGATCGTGTCGATGATCTCGTTCAGTTTTTCCGAAACGACCTCGGACGATACGGCGGAGAAGGCCGAGCCGAGGGACTCCATGGCAGGTTCGTCGATAAAGATGATGGTCGGTTTGTTGAACTGTTTCAGCTCCTGGATCTGCCACGCCGCCTTCATGGCGAGCCCCTTGACCACGGCATCAAAGAGCATCTCATTATGAATGATGTCCCTGCCGGTCTCATCCTTGAATGAGGTGCCCGCGGTAAGCGGACCGGTGATGTGTCCCTTGACGAACCGCACTCCCCGCGGAAATCCTTTTTTCATGGCGCGGACAAAAGCGGAGAAGCCAGGGGCATACTCCTCGGTCATTCCGAAAAAACCGTAGTCCTTTGCCAGGTACCGCTCGAAGAATATCTCAAGCGCCGGTGTGAGGTCCCGGGCTGTGTCGAAGAAAACCCTTTTTTTCACGTCATCCACGATCAGTCCCGGCAGGGTCTCGCTGTACTGCGCGTCCATGTGCTCGCGAAAGTCCCGTTGCGGGAGCTGGGGCCAGAACGGCGCTTCAGGCAGGTACTGGAGCGAAAGCGCCGCGGCCTTGTCGGGATCGGAGATCGGAAGACTGCCGATGCCGGTGGCGATGCAGTTGAAGCGACGGGTCATTCTGATCCTCTCTTTCGCACAAGATGATATCGTATCAACGATTATATATTCACCGCCGGGAAAAAACAACTTAAATTAAAAAGTTGACAATTATATCGCTTGAGCAGCCACAGTCAAAGAAAGTTTTTCTCGCCGTTGTTGCTTGCAATTTCAGCCTGATTGTACTACCATCTTTTTACAAATAGGGAGAGGCGGAAAATAGGTTTCGAAAAAAGGAAGTTTTCAACGATCCTAATCTCAGCAACCGATGAAGCGCTTAAGGAGATTCTGCAGAGGATAGGGTATGATAAAAAAGTCAGCCGTAACTCGGCGAAAGACTGCAAAGCCGATTCGCTACGCAGTGCGTAGCGAATTCTATGAATCAGTCGCAGCGGTGCTCCGCACCGCCCGGACCAACATTTACCGGGCAGTTAACTTTGTCATGGTCGAGGCTTACTGGAATATCGGTAGAATGATTGTCGAGGAGGAGCAACAGGGGCAAAAAAGGGCGGGTTACGGCAAGACTCTGATTCCAGCGCTGTCTGAGCGTCTGACCATCGAGTTCGGGGCGGGGTTCGGTGTTACTAATCTGGCTTACTTCAGGCAGTTTTATCTGAGTTTCCCAATTTTCCACACACTGTATGGAAAATCTACAGACGGAGCAGCAGGATTGGCTGAATCTGCAAAAGGTGCTACACCGTGGCACCTATTGACCTGGTCGCACTTCAAGCTGCTTTTGCGTGTTGAAAAATTCGAAGCCCGCGACTACTATGCCCGTGAAGCCGCTGAGCAGAACTGGTCTGTTCGCGCGCTTGAGCGCCAGATCAATTCCCTTTACTTTGAACGTCTCAAGATGAGCCGCGATAAGAAGCCCGTTATCGAAGAAATGCAGGAGAAGACCGCGTTTCTCGCGCCCTCGCCAAAGGATTTCATCAAAGACCCCTACGTGCTCGAATTTCTCGGGCTCAAGGACAACCCCGATTTCCGGGAATCGGACCTCGAACAGGCAATCATCGGCAAGCTGCAGGCATTCATGCTGGAACTGGGCAAAGGCTTCGCCTTCGTCGCCCGTCAGCAGCGCATCAGCACCGACACCAAGGACTTCTTTATCGATCTGGTGTTCTACAACTACCTCCTCAAGTGCTTCGTCCTTATCGACTTGAAAACGGGCGAGCTGGCCCATCAGGACATCGGCCAGATGGACATGTACGTCAGGCTCTACGAGGATAAGTACAAAAGTAAGGACGATAACCCCACCATCGGCATCATCCTTTGCACCGACAAGGACGAAACCGTGGTCAAGTACTCCGTGCTCAAGGAAAATAAGCAGCTCTTTGCCTCCAAGTACAAGCTCTATCTGCCCAGCGAACAGGAACTGATCGAGGAGGTCGAACGGGAGAAGGCGATGATTGTTAGGGAGCGGGGGGCGCGGTATGGAAGCAGATAAAAGGACTCGGCGTGCGGCAGGTGGGGGCAGAGGGGAAGGTGTTATTTCAAGCCCACTCATGCTTGATACCTGGCTTATAAAACTTGCAAACCTGCGTGTGGATAGGGCATCGAAAACCCCCGCACCTCATAAACCGCTGCTGCTATTGGCGATTCTCGATCAAATCGAACAAGGAGCAATTCTTTCCAACATCATTCGTTTGACCCCAGAGCTGGCGTTTCGCTTCCTTGGTTATTGGGAAGTCGTCAGTTCAAGAGGGCGAAACGTAGGCCGCGTTGAGCTCCCGTTTTTCTATCTGCGAAGCGACGGCCTTCTCCGACACATTGCCTATCCGGGATTGGAAGCCGCACTCGAAAGTATCAGGCCGACTTCTGTCGAGCTGCTGAACCGTGTCGTCTCTCACGCGGAAATGCCAGAAGAGTTGTTTAGTCTGATGCAGAATAAAGCCAGCCGGGATATTGCCCGACGGATTTTGATTTCAGGCGACTGGTTTTTTCCATCAGAAAAGATCAAACTCGAAGCTATGCTTGGACTCGAACAGACAAACAACGATCCAGCTCCAGCGACTGGCGCTGTTCCTGAATCGGAAGAGAGTAAACAGGGTCGTGACATAAAGTTCCGTCTTCAACTCATTCCGCTTTATCGCTATTCCTGTGTGCTTTGTGGCATGAAGGTACTGCTCCCATCAGGTGTAACGATGGTTGAGGCCGCCCATATACATCCGTTTTCCGCCAGCCGAAATGATGATATCTCTAATGGTATGGCACTCTGCCGTAATCATCATTGGGCTTTCGATCAGGGGCTATGGACACTTGGGGTGGACTACAAAGTTCTCGTTGCTACAGGAAGATTTTCTGAAAATGCGCCCAAGCAAGTTTCATTGTCTGAACACAGCGATCGGCAAATTGATTTCTCGTGGATAGACTCCGCGCATTGGCCGAGTCAGATCAGCCTCGAGTGGCACAGGAAAAACAAGTTCATCGGTGCTCTAAATATTTAACCCGATGATTCGCCGCGCGCCCTTTCTTGTCGTGCATCACCTCAGCCGTTACATTGACAAACTCCGGACTTTTCACTAAAGCAAATGGTACGCTGCTAAACAAAACCGTGCTTTGGCGAAGACTCTGTTTACTTCGGCCTTCTTATCTCAAACAACATACTAAGCCCCGGATTTATAAGTGCCAGGTCTATATTGTTGTATTTTGAAAAGATAGGATGATATGGCTGATACACTATTCACTCCGTTAGAAAGAAATGCTAATTCGTGATGGCATCTACATAATAAGTATGAGGAGTTTGGCGGCAAGAAATCAATATTAACAATAGATACTGTTTTTTAACCGAGTAAACACTCGGCTATTGAGGCCGAACACTCGATGATCTTATCGCCCTTGTCGACCGGCACAAGATAATCCCACAGCAGCCCCGCCTCGAGCGGGGGCTGCGGTCACAACGCCGATTTTCATCTTTACACGTCATTCTAAACCCTGTAATATGGCTCTCATGAAATACGGAACCAAGGCCGTCAAACAGGCGAAACTCGAGTTGTGGCCCAATCCCAATCCGGACCGGGACTACACCATCGACATATCCTATCCCGAATTCACCTGTCTCTGTCCGCGCTCCGGCTATCCCGACTTTGCGACCATCAGGATCACCTATACGCCAGGCAACAAGGTGGTGGAGCTTAAGGCGCTGAAGCTCTACCTGAACAGCTTCCGTGACCAGAGCGTTTCTCACGAGGCCGTGACAAATCTGATCTTCGACGCGCTCAGGAAGAACCTTAAACCGCGGGCACTGGAAGTGGTGGGCGATTTTAACGTTCGGGGCAATGTGAAGACCATCATCCGGGTCGCGATGTGATCAGCACGGAATGGATAGAGTTTCCCCGATAGGATCTTTCGGGGACAGGCTCCGTGCGGAGTGCGGAGTACAATTACTGGTTAGCCGCAGGTATCAGCCTTCAAGAAAAATGAGGAGAAAGCCATGTTCGGTCTTGGAATACCGGAACTGATCGTTATCTTCGTTATCGCTCTTGTGGTCTTCGGTCCGAAAAAGCTGCCGGACCTGGGCAAGTCCATCGGCCGCGCCATGTCAGAATTCAAGAAGGCCCAGCAGGAATTCCAGGAATCAGTGCAGTCTGAAATGAAAGAGGTCCAGAAGACCGCCAACCTGGACGAGCTCAAAAAGCTCGGCAATCTCGCTGATCAGTCTCTCTCCAGGGAGATCAATGCCGCGACGTCCGCGGAGCCGCGCAAGGATGAGCAAAAGACCGGATCGGGACCTGAGCAAAAGCCGGAGCAAAACAAGGGCGGGGAGGCCCATGGGAATGGCTGAACCGGACCAGGGGATGTCGTTCTGGGGCCATCTGACGGAGCTCCGGAAAAGGATCGTTTACATCGCGATCGCCATCGGCATTGGATTCCTCATCTGTTTCAACTTTTCAGAGGATATCCTCGGACTCTTGTTATTGCCGATGAACTCAACGATGACGTATCACGCGACCTTTCCCTTCCTGCATTTTGAACCCAATAAAACCACCCAGGACCTCTATTTTACCACGCTTATCGAGCCCATCATGTCTCATTTGAAGATCGGGTTCATTGCCGGCATCATGCTCATGGTCCCCGTTATTCTCTACCAGGTATGGAAGTTCATCTCACCCGGTCTCTTGCCGCGGGAACGGAAATACGCCGGCCAGTTCGTGTTTTTTGCGACGTTATTTTTCTACCTCGGCGTCATTTTCTGCTTCCTTCTGCTTCTGCCCTTTACCGTCCCGTTCCTCATCACCTACAAGACCGAGCATTTGAAGGCGATCATCAAGTTGGGGGACTACATCGACTTTACCCTCAAATTCATGCTCGGCGCGGGCGCGGTGTTCGAACTGCCTCTCATCATGATCCTGCTCGGTCGCATGGGGATCATCAGCGCCGATGTCCTCGCCAGGTTCCGGAAGTATGCTTTTCTCATTTCCTTCCTCATCGGCGCCATCATCACGCCTACCCCGGATGTGTTCAATATGACGCTCATGTCCCTGCCAATTTATATACTCTATGAGATCGGCATCCTCGGAGTGCGCCTTTTCGGCAGGAGGCGGACGCCGCCGTCCACGGACGTGACGGAGACATAGCAACTGCGGAATGCGGAGTGCGGAATAAAAGTAACTGCTCAGGTCAAAATATTATCCGCAGATTACGCAGATTTCACAGATTAAATCGAATCAGCATTGTTCTGTAATAAAATTGCACTGCTCGAAAACTCCCTCCCTTTCAAGGGGAGGAATAAAGACTGCGAAAATCTAACTGGACAAGTCTGAAATCGAATTTGAATTATGTTTTATGAAATCTGCGCCCATCTGCGAAATCTGCGGATAAAAGGGTTATTCTCTGGTGTAACACCCTTTTGGGTTCAGATGTACGGAGTAGTTACAAGGAAAAAAGAATGCGGATTGTCTCTTTTGTCGCCGCGTCATCGAACAGCGGCAAGACCACGCTCATAGAAAAAGTGGTGAGAATCCTGAAAGGCCGCGGTCTGCGTGTGGCTGTGATCAAGCATACGTCGGCGGGATTCGACCTCGACATACCGGGCAAGGACTCATGGCGCTTTCAGCAGGCAGGGGCCGATACGGTCATCCTTTCGGGACCGGGCAGGGTGGCGCTCATGCGGAAGATCGAACAGGAACCGACCCCCGATGAGCTTGCGAGGATGGCAGGGGATGTTGACATCGTAATCACCGAGGGATTCAAAAAAGAGGTGAAGAACAAGGTCGAGGTCTTTCGGCAGGGTGTCTCGGGTGAATACCCTTTTTCGCTGAACGACCCATCCTGTCTCGCACTGGTGAGCGATCAACCATTCGATGTTTCGATCCCTTGTTTTGATCTCAACGATGCGGAAGGCGTGGCGGATCTTATCGTCCGCGCGATCGCGACGTGAGAAGCATGTTCATGCAAAGTAACTGCTCAGGTTCAAAGTTCCAGGACTTCGACGAGACTTCGACGAGCTCAGTCGAGTCGCTCAGTCGAGTCGTTCACGGACTTCGGCGAGCTCAGTCGAGCCGTTCAAGGTTTGAAAGCCGTGATGATCGAACGATTTGAAGAGTAGACATCTCTGAACCAATTCCAAAATGATAGATTCAAAGACTTCGGCGATCCCTTCGGTAGTGAGCTAACAGGTTGCTGAAAAAGTCATTAGAGTGGTTCGACAAGCTCACCACGAACGGATAAAGAACAACAATTTCAATGCCCGTTCCGTTCGCCGTTCTGAGCGCTCTGCTGAGCGAAGTCGAAGCACCGTCGAAGGGTAAACGGAACGTTTTTCAGCAGCCTGCTAAGGGCCGAACTGCTCAGCCGAGTCGCTCCGGCATTGTTTGTTCAGCCTAAACCTTGAACGGCTCGACTGAGCTCGCCGAAGTCCTTGAACCGTGAATCTGACAACCCGGGCAATTACCATGCAAATTATGATTGTGATATAATGTTTACTTGTAATTAGCCCTTAAAATCCAACATTTTCCATTGACATTCAGAGCGGTTTTTCATATTTTATGAAGAACCTTTTTCGGGTTTAGATGTTCCCTGTATCGAAAGGAGCATGCATGTCAGGAGCGAGATCAAGAAAACTGTTCGAAGACGCGAAAAAACATATTCCCGGCGGAGTGAACAGCCCGGTGCGCGCATTCCGCTCCGTGGGCGGCGCGCCGATCTTTATCAAGAAGGCAAAGGGATCGAAGATCTACGACGTCGATAACAAGGCATACATTGATTACGTGCTTTCGTGGGGTCCGATGATCCTGGGGCATGCTCACCCGAAAGTAATCGCGGCGCTCAAGCAAGCCATCGTACGCGGCACCAGCTTCGGCGCGCCCACGGAACTCGAGACAACGCTCGCGAAGATGGTCAAGAAGGCCGTCCCCTCCATCGAAATGGTGCGCATGGTGAGTTCCGGCACCGAGGCCACCATGAGCGCGATCCGCGCGGCGCGCGGATTCACAGGCCGGGACAAGATACTCAAGTTCGACGGCTGCTACCACGGTCATGCAGACAGCCTGCTCGTGAAGGCAGGGAGCGGCGTGGCCACCTTCGGCCTTCCCGACAGTCCCGGCGTTCCCGCCGACCTCGCGAGACTTACGCTGACGATCGCGTATAACGACATTGCCGCGCTCAAGGAGATGATGGTCCGCGAGGGCCAGCGGATCGCCTGCATCATCGTTGAACCCGTCGCGGGCAACATGGGCTGCGTAGTGCCCGAGCCGGGATTCCTCCAATACCTGCGCGACGTCTGCGACAAGTACGGCATCGTGCTCATCTTTGACGAAGTGATGACCGGCTTCCGCGTTGCCTACGGCGGCGCGCAGCAGCTGTATAAGATCAAACCCGATCTGACCTGCCTCGGCAAGGTGATCGGCGGCGGACTCCCGGTCGGCGCTTATGGCGGCAAGTTCGAGATCATGCAGAGGATCGCGCCCATCGGTCCCATCTACCAGGCGGGCACGCTTTCGGGCAACCCGCTGGCCATGACCGCGGGCATCGAGACGCTGAAGGCCCTCTCAAAACCAGGCGTATACAAGACGCTCGAAAAAAACGCGGCGGACCTCGAAAAAGGACTTCGCGCCGCGGCAGCGGAGGCAGGAGTGCCGGCAACGTTCAACAGGGTCGGCTCGATGTTCACCTGTTTCTTCACGGACAAGAAGGTGAGGGACTTTGAGAGCGCCAGGACCTCGGACACTGCGCGGTTCGGAAAGTTCTTCCTGGGTATGCTCAGGAACGGGGTCAACCTCGCGCCTTCGCAGTTCGAGGCCGCGTTCCTGTCCCTGGCCCATACCAAAGCGGACATCGGCAGAACGATCGAAGCGGCGAGGAAGAGCTTGAAGGGTTTGTAAGACAGGGAAGCACTAAAAAGCAAGCACCAATTTCAAATAACGAAACTCCAAACGTTTCGTGCTTGGATCTTTGATCATTGATTACTATTTGGGATTTGGTGCTTGGAATCTGGAATTTGGGTTTTGTCGTATGGATGATAAAGACCGTAAGCTTATCCGTTTGGCCGGCGTGCTGAGCACTGTGGGCTTGACCCTGGTGTTCGCAACGGTGATCGGTCTGTACGTCGGGCTCAAGCTGGATGCATGGCTCGGCACGTCTCCCTGGTTCACGGCGATCTTTCTCTTCATCGGCATCGGCGCGGGATTCAGAAACCTGTTCATGTATTCCAAAAGAAGCCAGGAGACGTTCGACAAGAGCGACAAGGACAAGAAATGACAACCGATGAAACTCAGCTCCGGAAACAGGCGGTGGACGCCATCCTCAAAGGCGTGGCAAAAAAAACAGCCCTCATCGTTTCCATTGCCTCTGCGGGTGTCGTGGTTTTCTCGGTGATCCAGAAAACCGCGCAGCCCTGGTGGTTCCTTTCCGCGAGCGTTCTGTTCGGCGGGGCGCTCGGTTTGCTGAACTTCCGGTGGCTCGCACGCTCCGTTCAGCGGGTGTATCTGCGGCAGGGTGCAACGCCCGCGGGATCGAGCTTCGCGGTGGTGATCATCAGCCTGTTAAAGCTTTCGCTCATATTCATCATCCTTTTCGTTGTCATTAAATGGCAGCTTCTCCATGTCTTTGGTCTGGTGGGCGGGCTGTCACTCTGCTTTCTGGCGATTCTCTGGGAAGGGTCAACGATGACACAGGAGACGTCCAAGAGCAGTGCGCAGAAATGAAGAAACGTGGAACAACATTCGTGAAGGAGAGTCAGCATGAAGAATCATATTTTTAGGCCGCTATTCGTGTTTATCGGTATCGTTCTCCTGGTACTTCTGGCCAGGATCGTACTGGTCCCGAAGGATTTCGGCGTTGGGGAGCGGGGATACATGTATGGATGGCACCGTCTGGGGAATGAGGAAGAGTGGAAGAACACGATCACCAAGGTAAAGTACCAGGGCAGTGAGTACTGCAAGGACTGCCACCCGGACAAGTACGACAGCATCGGCAAGACGCCGCACCGGATCATTCAGTGCGAGAATTGTCACGGGCCCGCCATCGACCACCCGTCGGACCCGCCCAAGCTCGAGATCGACAGGAGCAGGGAGCTCTGTCTCCGGTGCCATTTCCCGCTTCCGTATACCTCAAGCGGACGCGCGAAGCTAAAAAGTATCGATCCGGACACGCACAATCCTGATAGTGAATGCTCGTCGTGCCACAATCCGCATAAACCGATGGAGGGCTTGAGATGATATCGCGCAGGAATTTTCTGAAAAAGACGGCTCTCGGGATCGCGGGAGCGTCGCTTCCCCTGGCTGCCCTGAAGATCGTGGACCCTGAAAAGCTGTTCGCCGAGGTGGCTGCAGAGACCACCTCTGTGCGATGGGTGTTCCTGGTGGACACTTATAAATGCGTGGGATGCGGGCTCTGTGTGAAGGCCTGCAAGCGTGAGAACGAAATTCCGTATGATGCAAACGTGACCCGGACCTGGGTCGAGCGGTACGTTCTGACAAAAAAGGGGAGGATGTATGCGGATTCTCCCAAGGGGGCCCGCGACGGCTTTACGACCGCTCTGATAGACCAGAATGCGAACGGACTCAGGGACATCAGCAAGGAAGGCATCGAGAAGGCGTTCTTTGTGCCGAAGCTCTGCAACCAGTGCGAAAATCCTCCGTGCGTCCAAGTCTGCCCCGTGGGCGCCACCTACCAGGCGCCGGACGGCGTGGTGCTGGTTGACCGGACGTGGTGCATCGGTTGTGGCTACTGCGTCATGGGATGCCCTTACGGGGTACGGTTTTTCCATCCCGCATCCCATACCGCCGACAAGTGTAATTTTTGCTATCATCGGATCACCAAGGGCTTGAAGACAGCCTGCGTTCAGGCCTGTCCGTTCGGGGCGCGGCAGCTCGGCAATATCAAGGACCCCAATGACCCGGTGACCAAGGCCATTAGGACGCAGCGGGTCGGGGTCCTGAAGAGCGAATACGGCACAAAACCGCAGGTCTATTACATCGGGCTGGATGAGGAGGTCAGATAGCCATGGTACATGGAGAAATTTGGACCATCAAGGAGTTATTTGTTGCGCCGAACGAGTATATTTACTGGAGCATCCAGATCGTGATGTATCCCTTCATGACAGGTCTGGTGGCCGGGGCATTCGTGCTGTCGTCACTCTACCATGTTTTCGGCATCCAGAAGCTCAAGGACATGGCGCGATTCGCCCTCGTGTTCTCTTTTGCCCTGCTCTTTGCGGCCCCGATGCCGCTCCTTCTTCATCTCCTCCGGCCCGAGAGAGGGCTCTATGTATTTTTTACCCCTCACTTCACCTCGGCCATCGCGGCCTTCGGAATCGTATTCTTCACCTACGCCGCCATCGTGGCATCGGAACTCTGGTTCCTGTACCGGAAACACCTGGTCGGGGTCTACCTGACGCTGAGAGGAAAGCAGGATAAGACGATCGCGGAGCGGATCAAATATCTCATTTTCTCCGCCCTGACGCTGGGCGTCACTGATGTCAGCGAAGAGGCACTGCATCGCGACGAGAAGGCCATCAAGTTTCTCGCGGGACTCGGTATCCCCGTTGCCTGTTTTCTCCATGGCTACGCGGGGTTCATCTTCGGCTCCGTCAAGGCAAACGCCCTCTGGATGACGCCGCTCATGCCCGTTATCTTTATCATGTCGGCCATCGTGTCGGGAATCGCTTTGTGCATGCTGACCTACGTCGTTACCATGGAGATACGGAAATTCCTGGCTTCGCGCAAAAAAGCCGTCCATGGCCGATACCGGACCACGGAAGATATCAAGAGCGCTGAGATCAGTGTCATCCAGATGACCTCAAAATACCTGCTGGTGTTCCTGGTGGCCGCCATCAGCCTTGAGATGCTGGACCTCATTTTCCGGGGATATACCGCCATGAAGTCATGGGACGTTCTCCGAAGCGTCATCTACGAACGCGACTTCGCCGGCATTTTCATCCTTCAGTATGGTCTCGGGAACCTTGTTCCGCTCATTCTTCTGCTGATACCGGGGCTGACCCTGCGCAGAACGGTTATCGCTGTTCTGCTCGTGCTCATGGGTGTGTTCATGATGCGGTGGAACGTCGTTATCGGCGGCCAATCATTTTCGCAGACATACGCAGGTTACATGCACTATCAACTGCCGATCGTGCCCCATGACCTGGAAACCGCGAAGGAGGGCTTGGTGGGAGCGCTCGGCATTTTCATCATGCCCTTCGCGCTGTTCTGGGTGATCGACAAGATCTTTCCGGTGTTCGACTATGAGCCCACACCGTAAGCACTCAAATGCAAGGTCGAGACCAGGTAAACGGTCCCTGTATATAAAGCAAAATTATAATTATACGTTGCAATATGCTCCGGGCGATATTATAGTAAGATTTCAAAAGATGATGTAATGGATCTTCACCTGTCGAAAGCGATGAGATGCCATGAATAAAAACAAAGCAGGTTGGTTTATCTGTATTATGACAATTCTGACGATCACCGGGATCCCGCTGATCGCTCGCGCACAAGAACATGATATTCCGAAGAAGTTCTTTGTTCCGCCGCCTCCGTTTACTCCCGGCATCTTCCCCTGTTCCCAGTGCCACGCGGGGATGCCCGTAAACCGGCAACCCCGAAAACTGGAACAAATGCATCAGGACATCGAGCTGAAACACATGCCCGGCGGCTGGTGCTTCGACTGTCACAATCCGGACAACCGGGATACCTTGCGGCTTGCGAACGGGAAACGGGTCAGTTTTGAAGAATCCTACATTCTTTGCGGCCAGTGCCACGGCACGATCCTCCGCGAATGGAAAGCCGGACTCCATGGCAAGAGAACGGGAATGTGGAACGGCGAGAAGCAATACCTCCTGTGTGTCCATTGCCACTGGCCGCATGAGCCGCGGTTCAAGCCTATCAAACCGCTGCTGCCGCCGGTGAGGCCGTCCGAAATCAAGTAGAAACTGACGAGGCATATCATGGGAAAAATAAAAAAAGACCGCGAGGGCATCCATTTCGACCGGAGGACCTTTCTCAAGGGGACGGCACTGGGACTGGCGGGGACAGCGCTCCCGCTGAACAAGGCCGATGCTTCGTTCTGGGAAGCGTTCTTTCAGAAACACTTTCGGGAACTGAACGATGCGGAGATAAAGAAGGTCCTTGAACGGCTGGAAATAGAGTACGAGCAAAAATACAAAAAGGCGATCAAGGTAGGCAATGAGAAAGAACTGCCGGGAGTTCTTTTCGGTTACGGCCTCGATCTTTCGCGGTGCATCGGCTGCAGAAGATGCGTGTACGCCTGCGTGGATGAGAACAACCAGTCCAGGGACCCGCAGATACACTGGATAACGGTCCTTCGATTTAAAAAAGGTGAAAAATGGGTAGACCTCGAAGAATCGGAAAAATACTACAATCCCGAACTGGTCCCCGAGCCCGATTATTTTTATATGCCTGTCCAATGTCAGCAGTGTGAGAACCCCCCGTGTGTAAAGGTCTGTCCGACGCAGGCAACGTGGAAGGAGCCGGACGGCATCGTGGTCGTGGATTATAACTGGTGCATCGGCTGCCGGTACTGCATGGCCGCCTGTCCGTATGGAGCGCGCCATTTCAACTGGGCCGAGCCGAAGCTGAAGCCCGAAGAGATCAATCCGCAGACACACTATCTCGGCAACCGCCCGCGTTCCAAGGGCGTGGTCGAGAAGTGCACGTTCTGTATCCAGCGGACGCGAAACGGGCGGTATCCCGCATGCGTGGAGGCCTGTCCCGTGGGGGCCAGAAAATTCGGCAACCTGCTCGATCCGAACAGCGAGATCCGTTACGCCATCGAGCATAAACGGGTTTTCCGGCTGAAAGAGGACCTGAATACCAATCCCAAGTTCTACTATTTCTTCGCCTACGGCGTGTAGGAGGCGCACTTATGGGCCACATGATAAAGAATTTTTTCATCGCCTTGCGTCAGATATTCGTCGGGGACTGGACCTACTATCTCTGGGTCGCGTTCCTGTCCTTCTTTATCCTTCTGGGTGTCAGCGCCTATGTTGACCAGTTGCATCGCGGGCTCATCACGACGGCCATGCGGGACCAGGTCTCCTGGGGGTTGTATATCTCGAACTTTACCTTCCTCGTGGGCGTCGCGGCAGCAGCGGTACTGCTTGTTGTTCCGGCCTACCTGTATAATTTCAAGCCGATCAAGGAAATCGTGCTCTTCGGCGAACTGCTGGCCATCACCGCCATCATCATGTGCCTCATGTTCATCATGGTCGACATGGGCCAGCCGTTGCGCGCCTGGCATATACTGCCGGTCATCGGCGCCATGCATTTCCCCGCGTCACTGCTCGCCTGGGACGTGGTCGTCCTGAACGGCTATCTTGTCATCAACGTGATCATTGCATTTTACGTGCTCTACCGGCTTTCGATCGGGAAGGAGTACAGCATGGCCGTGATCGGGCCGCTCATCATTCTGTCCATACCATGGGCGGTGAGCATCCATACCGTGACGGCGTTCTTATACAACGGGACATCGGCCAGACCCTTCTGGAACGCGTCGATCCTTGCTCCCCGGTTCCTTGCATCCGCCTTCTGTTCCGGACCCGCCATCATGCTGATCCTCTTTCAGATCATCAGAAAGCGCTCGGAGGTCGAGATCGATAACCGGGCGATCTTCAAGATCGCAGAATTGATCGCCTACGCCATGGCCATCAATCTGTTCCTGCTGGGCTCGGAGATGTTCAAGGAATTTTACTCAGGAGGCATCGATTCCTATTCCATGACCTATCTGTACTTCGGCCTCCATGGGAAAACAAGCCTTGTCCCCTGGATGTGGGCCGCGACCCTGTTTAATATCACGGCATTTTTTATTTTTCTCTTTCCGAAGACCCGAGAGAATTTCACGACGCTGAACATCGGATGCATTCTCATCATTATAGGGATATACATAGAAAAGGGAATGGGACTCGTGATGCCGGGGTTCGTTCCCGATACCCTCGGGGAGATCTATGAGTACTCGCCGAAAATGTCGGAGATCATCGTGACCATGGGGATCTGGGCGGCGGGCGCGCTTCTCTACACCCTCCTGCTCAAGTTTGCGGTGCCGATCTATACGGGAAAACTGAGGTTCGAAATAAAAGCGCCGCCGGGTTGCCGGTCTTCGTTATCGTAAAGGAATAGAGGAAAAACACTGGAATGAAGGGCCATGGTTGTTCTTCGGAGTTTTAGAGGGAGAGCGTCCGGCTTGCTGTGCAGGGCAAGGAGTTTGTCTGAATGACGGCGTGAAGCATATGACCGTCCTCGATCCATGATACGGCAAGCCCGTCCTTTACTTCCAAGGACCTCACAAAAATCTGTTGCACTTACTTGACCGCTAAATGTTTACCTTCTCGTTGGTACAATTTCCTTCTCAAAATGTTTGTTGTATCTCTTTGATCGCTGCGTTCTCTGAGGCTAACCGCTCTTTTCAGGATAGAGAATCTAATCCTCATGAAAACAACACAGCACTAAGATAATGATCCCCATGCCGGAGAACACCAGCATGAGAAATGCGGAGAAGTTCTTTCTAAAATTGAGCTCCCGGAACATTGCCTTTATATCGGCATCAAGCTTGTCAAGCTTTGCTGTTACGCCATCCGTTCGCTCCTTAACCAGATTGACATCCACCGTATGAAAGAGGGTGCGGAATTCAGCCTGGATATTGAACAGGCCCTTCTCTTCCTCGTCAGAGTAGATCCCCTCACGCTTCAATTCCTGAAGGCGTTTATCGAGCTCTGCAAATTTCTTTTCAGTAAGGAAGAGGGCCTGCTTCATGACCTTTGCCCGTTCATAGGCATGGCACTTTGTACAGAGCTGCTCATTGATAATATCAATGGTTGCTTTTTGAATATTATGGGCCCCGTGGCACGTTACGCAATTCGGGGCTTTTTGGGAGGCCGCGAGGGCCTTTCCATGCCCGCTTTCCATAAAATGGGACAGGATGCCGATATGGCATTTCCCGCAGAACTCCGGCACCTCCTTGGGCTGTGGACTGCCGACAAAGCCACGGTGGGGCGACATGGACAGCGAGGCGTCTTTCGGGTCTCCCCCATGGCAATGCTCGCATGAAATATTGTTCTGAGCATGCCAGCTTGACTGCCAGGCATCCGTGATCACGCGGAACTCCGGTTTCATGGTGTCCGATGAGTGGCATGAGATACAGAGATTCTCTTCGATCTGTTGACCCGCCCAAGTCTTCGTGAGAAACTCTTTTTCAAACTCTTCCTTGTATCCCGCCGTGGCCACCGTGGGGAGCAGGAAGATCATCATCAACGCAAAGACGTGGTATCTCATGAAGTTCTCCCCCAGAACAGGAAAATGAGCCACAGGGTAAGCAGAATTAAGAATAACCCGCGCAAAACGGGTCGTTTCATAATATTTTTCTCCTTGTAGGTATCCAGGAACGGCCAGATCAGAAATACGATGATCAGAACAGCCTGAAGCGTGATGCCGAAGAATTTATTCGGAATGAGCTTGAGGACCTGATAGGGCGCGAGCAGGTACCATGCCGGTCGGATTTCCGGAGGGGTTTTAAAGGGGTCAGCCGGCATATTCGCTTCTTCGGGGAAGATCAGGGACGGCAGGAAACTGATGAAGAAAAACATGACGGCGAAATATGCCATCATCATTAACATTTGTTTCCGGAAAAAATAAGGATAATACGGATTTCCGTCAGGGTGCGTTTTTCTCTTGTATTCCGTCATCGGCCGCTTTTCCTCATCGGCCTTTCCAAAAGGTGTTGCGGAGATGCCGGTCCGGTTGATGAGAAACAGATGGATGCCGATCAGCGTAAGGAAAATAGGCGGTAAAATGGCCACATGGAGAGCGAAGAACCTGCTGAGAGTTGTCGCCGTTACGTGGTCTCCTCCTCTGAGGATCCGGGCGATGGGTTCCCCGATAAGAGGAAAAGCCGTCGGCATCGATGTCACGACGGTTGTCGACCAGTAGCTGAGCTGAGTCCAGGGGAGGAGATAGCCGCTGAGACCGAAGATGATGACGAAAAGGAGCAACAGCCCCCCCCCAAGCCAGGTCAATTCCCGGGGCTGTTTATAATTTCCCATGAGGAAGACGACGATCATGTGCAGGAGAATGACCGTGATCATGAGGTTGCTGCCCACGGCGTGCATTTCTCTGAACAGCCAGCCGTAGGGGACCCTGGTCATGATCTCCTGTACACTCCTGAAGGCGTGGTCGGGGTGGGGTATATAATAGACAAGCAGGAGGATGCCGGTCACTGCCTCGATGACGTATGCAATGACGGCAATAAATCCGAGGGTATAAAAGATGTTGATGTTCTTCGGGATACGGTATTCGATCACCTTTGTCTGGACGAGACTGTCCGAACCGATTCGAATGTCAAGCCAGTTCTTGATTTTTACCCACATGATTATCACCCTAAGACTATGTTCCCGCCTTCGATCCTGATCGGAATGATGTTCAACGCTTTCGGCGGCGGTCCCGATACTACGTTTCCCTCGATGTCATAGATCCCTGCGTGGCAGGGGCAGAGGAATAACTGTTTTCTCTCGTTATAGTCGACTAAACAACCGAGATGGGTGCACACTCTTGAAAAAGCGATGAATCCCCTCTCAGGCCGGTTAATGACGACAACAGGTACATTTCCGTAAATGATGTTTCTGGCGCTGCCGGAAGGAATATCGGTTTTGCTGATGACGAGCTTTTTATTGCCGGCTCTTGCTGTCGGGAGTGACGTGAGAAATTTTACAAGGGAATAAGCGAACGAAAAGAAAGTAAGTGATCCGAGAAAGGTCAGAATAATTTTCAGGAATCTTCGCCGCTTCATCTCTGCCCACCCCGACGTTGGATTTTTTTCATAAGTCAGTCATAGCGTCGAAAAAAATACTAACAAAATTGCAATAGGCTGTCAAGCTAATAGCAGGAAGACCGCCACAATTTATTTATTTAATTTGCGCACGGTAAAGTATTGACATCAGGTTTGACCTATGCTATAAATCCTAATCAAGTTTTAGCGATTATTAATTATAATTTGAGGCGTGCATGAAGTTATTCGATTGGACAAAAGAAAAGATCAATCAGCTCGCGGAGCGGCTCAAAGAACCTATTTCCCTGAAGGCAAAACTGCTTATTATCGCGCTGCTCCTGATCATTGTATTGGGCGGCGGTTACGTTGCTTATCGATTTTATGATTTTTCCCAGAATAATCCCAAGTTCTGCGTCGGGTGTCACCTGATGCAACCGGCATACGACACCTGGGCGGAGAGCGAGCACAAACAGCTCAACTGTCACGATTGCCATCACCTCTCGGTCGCTGAACTGAACTCACTGCTGCTCAGCTTCGTATTGAAGCGTCCGACCGTGGTGCCCGAGCGTCATAAAGAGCATGTCATCGTGAGCCAGAAATACTGCAACCAGTGCCACACCGAGGGCAAGGCGGCGAGGATCAATAAGTCTCTCTTCCATGCCAAGCACGTGTATATGGAACAGCTCGAATGCACGCAGTGCCACGGCGAGATAAAAGCCGACAAGAGCGGTCTCCACCGCTTCCTGCCCACGGAAAAATTCTGTACCAAGTGTCATATGGGCAGGCAGGTGCATGGCGAGGGCATGGGCGGTCTTGCCTGTCTCAACTGCCATACTGACCGGAGCAAGGACCTTAAGCCCGGGCGCCTTAAATGTCTCTATTGCCACAGCAACGATGAAAGCATTAAGAGGCAATTGAAGGACGATGCCACCCTTGACGTGCGGTTCTTTACGCCCGATGCCATTACGATCCGGAAGGCCAAGAAGATTCGCTTGAACGAAAAGTCGCCTATGCAGTTCTATTGTTATGAGTGCCACAAACCGCATGAGGCGGGCAGGGTCCGGCCCCATAATGAAGACTGCCTGCGCTGCCATACGGGCGTGCCGAAGATCGGAAAACACAACGTCCACCTCGCGATTGACATGAAGTGTCAGGACTGTCACAAACAGCATGTCTGGATCGTGACCGAGGCATCGGCGAAAACGGATTGTGTCGCCTGTCACGAGTATCGGAGTCCGAAGGCGTTTTTCTAAGAGAGTGATGGAGGGACGAATCAATGACCGGCCGCTGCAACAGATTGCTTTGATTGCTTTGTATATATTTTAAACACGGAAGGAGGTGAAACTAAATGAAGAAATTATTCGTATTGGCCCTCGCAATTGTAATGATGCTGTCTATGGTTGCTTCAGTATTTGCCAGCATGAAGACGGTGGAATTCGAAGGCAAGGGAGCGGGTAAAGTCATTTTTGACGGTGCCGCACATAAAGCGAAAGGCTTAGTTTGCAAAGATTGTCATACGTCCCCCAAGCTCTTCGCGATGAAGAAGGGTGCTGACGTCATTTCCATGAAAGACATGGAGGACGGCAAAGCCTGCGGCGCATGCCACAACGGCACCAAGGCTTTTAGTGTAAAGGATAAAGCAACCTGTGCCAAGTGTCACAAGAAATAAGCTGTCTTTATAGACGTACAAACCCTCACGGATCACTTCGTGAGGGTTTTTTTATTTATGGCGGGAGAGCATGAGAATCGAACTCACCTTTCCTGACCAAAGCCAGGAAACAGCGGATTTGAAGTCCGGGGCCGTCACCAGATCGGCATCCTCTCCCGTATTGACAGGCAATTGAAAATGAAGAATTGACGATGGAGCTACTGATTCAGGGCTTCATTATACTTGAGGTGACCGAGGAGCGCAACTATATTCCCATCGCAAAGCACTTCGGACTTCACGTCAGCAACGCATTCAGCGTGTCGCGCAGTTCCTCGATATTATATGGCTTCTTCAGGAACGACCTGAACCCGAGCTTCTGATAGTCCGCTGCCATGGCATTATCCGAATAGCCGCTCGATACGACCGCCCTCACGTCGGGATCGATAGCCCGCAGTTTCTGGATCGTATCAATTCCGCCCATGCCGCCCCGGATCGTGAGGTCGAGAATGACGATATCATAGGGATGGCCGGCTTTCCGCGCAGTTTTATATTTGAAAAGGGCCGCTTCACCGTGCTCCGCGAAGTCTACGTCATGTCCGAGGGCGTGTATCAATTCACCGGCGACCGATCTGACCACTTCATCATCGTCCATGAGCAGAATCCTGCCCCGGCGCACGGGCCGGGTAACGACAGCAACAATTGGTTTTGTTGCGGCCGGCGCGGCCGCCGGAATATAGACGACAAAGGTGCTGCCTTTGCCCGGCAGTGATCGTATGTCGATTAAACCGCTATGGTTCTTGACGATTGAATAGGACGTGGCAAGGCCCAGGCCGCTGCCTTTTTCCTTGGTCGTGAAATAGGGGTCGAAAATCTTTACGAGGTATTGTTCCGGAATGCCGACCCCGTTGTCCTTGATGGATATTTTTACGTAACGCCCGCCCTTCAAATCCTGCGGCAGATCGCTATCAGGGGCCTCGACATTTTCAGCCGTGATCTCCACACGGCCCCCCTCCGGCATTGCCTGATCGGCGTTCAGCACGATGTTCTGGATCACCTGCCCGAGCTGGCCGCTGTCCGCGTCAACGGCCCAGAGATTTCCGCTGATGTTGAGGATATGATCGGAGCGCGAGCCACTCAGGGCGAACCGTACCGCGTTCTCGATCACCGGCCGGAGGTCGGTCCGCTGCTTCACCGGTTTCCCCCCCTTTGAGAAGGTAAGGAGCTGGGAGGTTAGGTTGACCGACATATGCAGAGCCTTCTCGGCCTGTTCAAGCGCCTCGACGCTCTTTTCCTTGTGGTCCGCGTTCAGTTTCGCGAGGGAGATGTAGCCGAACACGCCCTGCAGGAGATTGTTGAAGTCATGTGCGATCCCGCCGGCGAGCGTGCCGATGGCCTCGAGCTTCTGGGTCTTGAGCCGCTCTTCTTCAAGGAGGCGGCGCTCCGAAACATCGATAATGAACCCCTCCAGGGCAAGCAGGCAGCCCGCCGGCGAGAAAACCCCCTGCCCCTGCTCCCAGACCCATCGCTCCTGCCCGTCGGCCCCGCGGATCCGGTAGTTCAGCGTGTATTTGTCCCTCGATCCAACGGCCTTCTGCACAGCATCCCACACCAGCTTCTGATCGTCGGGGCGGATCAGGTCGTTATAGGCGATCTTCGCGTTCCCGATCAGGTCCGCAGGCTGGTAACCTGTCAGGCCGGCTGCGCCCTCGCTCACGTATTCCATGGCCCAGTTCCGGTCATTGCAGCAGCGGTAAGCCATGCCCGGAAGATTGCTCATCAAGGTCTTGAGTGACCGTTCACTCTCATGGAGCGCCTCCTCGGCTAACTTGCGCTCGCTGACATCGATGGTTACCGCAAGCGCGGAGACGATCTCTCCCCTGTCGTTGCGCAGGGGCACGGCATGACTATACAACCAGCGAGGTCTCCCCTTCAGGCCGATTATCTTGAACTCAAGGGCGCCGGATTTGCCCTGGAAGACATCCTGCACCTGGGCCTGAAAGGCCTCGCGATGTTCTTCGGACACCAGTGGATACAAACAGTGGCCCCGCACCTGGTCGAGTGAATTAGCCTCGATCATGTCGAGTCCGGCGCGGTTCATACTCTGCAGAGTCCCGTCCGCAGTGATCAGCTTCACTCAGGTGGGCGCCGCCTCGATGACCGTCTCCAGGAATTTCCGGCTTTCCCGCAAGGCCCCTTCCGCTTGTTTGCGTTCGGTGATGTCCTGGGCGATTCCCCGGAAGATCACGGGTTTTCCCAAGCCGTCGTATTGCGCCTCGCCGCGGGCATGGATGAATCGCGTCGAGCCGTCGCCGTGGACAATGCGGTACTCCGTGCTGTACGGCTTTTTCCCGAAGACGGCTTCTCTGACGGCTTTTTGGAAGGGTTCCCGGTCATCGGGATGCATCATGTCCAGCAGCATCTGGAAGGTAAACTTCTTTTCGCGGGGGTTGATGCCGAATATGCGCTTCATTTCGTCGGACAAGCTTATGACGTTCGTCGAGATGTCACGTTCCCAGCTTCCGACATGGGAGATTCTCTGCGCTTCTTCGAGTTGCGACCGTTGCTGCTGAAGGAGTATTTCTGTCTCTTTGCGTTCGGTGACGTCGCGGCAAATAGCCAGCAACCTATTGGGACTGCCCTCATCATCACGAATGAGTGTGGACCGGGTGGAACGATAACGCCAGCCGCCGTCCTTATGACGGACGCGGTATTCAGAGAGCAGCTTCCCCGTATTGATCAATTCGCTCATTCTGTTCTTCATCATTACCGCGTCATCCGGATGAAGGTTGCTGAAGCCATCCGGATTCGGATCATCGCCGACCGCATAGCCGAGGCTGGCGTAGTACGCGCTGTTCGCGAAGAGATGGCGCCCCTGCAAGTCGGTCACTATTATGGCATCATCTGCCGTCTCCACCAGGGTACGGTACTTCCCCTCTGATTCCTGGAGTTTCTTTTCCAGCTGCTTGCGCTCGGTGAGGTCCTCACCGTTGCACAGCGGCTGATTTGAGTTCGTATCCGATTTTTGAGTGTCAGCCATGGAACGTTCTCCTCGCATGGATCGGTGAATACTGTTCAACTATATCTTAGATATTGTTGTTTTGTGCGGTCTTCGGCGGTAGCATCAAAAAAAGTGCGAAGAGACCCCTGCAATTCTCAAAATCACGGACAGTCCTTCGCAATGAACGATCACGGCTGTTTCCGCGTCAGGAGATTCATCGCCTCGTCAAGTTCCTTATGCCCGCCGATGAGCACGACAATATCATCGGGCTGCAACGTGAAGTCAGGCCCCGGATTGGTGTTCGCTTCTCCGTTCCGCGCGATGGCAATGACCGTGGCGCCGGTATTCTTCCGGAGATCAAGCTCACGGAGCGTACCGCCCACGGCGGGCGATCCGGGATCCAGCTGGACATGGTCCACCGTCGCATCGGCGAAGAGCGCCGCAATGCGGCCGAGGTTCTCCTGGTCCAGGGAATACCCGCGCAGCATCTTGTACCCTCCGAACCGCACGAGCTGGATCTGGTTCGCGATGACGTTGTTCGGGACATGATATTCATGCAGCACGCGCGAAAATATCTCGATCGAGGTTTCGAACTCCTCGGGGATCACCTGATTTGCGCCGAGCTTGTAGAGCTCGTCGACGTCGGCAGCGTACCGCGTACGGATGAGAATGAATATCGAAGGGTTGAGCTCGCGCACCGTGCGCACGGCGATCCGGGTTGCGGCAAAGTCTGATATGGCGAACACGATCACCTTGGCGCAGTCAACGCCCGCCCGCATCAGCACTTCGCTTCTCGTGATGTCTCCGTAGATGATGGACTCCCCCGCATCACGCGCCTTCCTGATGGTATCGGCGTTCACTTCCAGCACCACATAGGGGAGGTGAGTGGCCTTGAGCGTCCTGGACAGGTTTCTGCCGTTCAAGCCATATCCCGCAATGATGGTATGCCCGGTGAGCGTGCAAACATCGCTTTTATCTCCCGGTACAGAGGCCAGGTTCGGCAGCAGTCCCGTGATCCACGGACCCGCCTGGATGAGGAAGGGCGTTGCGAGCATGCTCAGGATGGAGGTGTTGATGAACATCTGGAAAATGTCTTGACCCATCAGGCCGCTTATCTGGCCCTGCTGCGCCAACAGAAATGAAAATTCGCCGATCTGCGCCAGGCCGAGTCCCGCGAGCAGGGAACTCCGGACCGGATAACGCAGCATGGCCGCGGTCACGGCCACCAGCCCGGATTTCAGAAGAACGAGCAGGAGCGCCATGACAAGGAGTAGGACCCAGTGGGCCATGAAATAGTCGGTCTGGAGCAGCATGCCGATGGAGATAAAGAAGATGCTTGCGAAATAATCGCGGAAGGGCATGATCTCGACCACGATGTGATGGCTGTATTCTGATTCGGAAATGATGAGGCCCGCAAGGAACGCGCCGAGGGCGAGCGAAAGGCCGAGACTGTAGGTGATCCACGCCGTACCCAGGCACAGCAACACCACGAGGAGGAAGAACATCTCCCGATTCCTGAGCCGGATCACCTGGTGGAGCAGGAAGGGGACAACCTGGCGAGCCGCAAAAAAAACGCCGACCAGCCCCAGCACGGCCTTGCCCAGGGAAAGAAGCACGGACAGCGGCGTGACCGCGCCGAGTGCGCTTGACTCGGCGAGGACCGGCAGCATGAGCATCATGGGCACGACGGCAATGTCCTGAAACAGCAGAATGCCGGTGGCAAGCCTGCCGTGGGTCGTGTCGAGATCCGACCGGTCAGAGTACATCTTGAGCACGATCGCGGTGCTGCTGAGCGATGCGAGAAAGCCGAAGAACAAGGCCTGGGGCAGGGGATAGTGGAACAGGAGCGCAATGCCGGTGACCGCGGCGATCGTCAAAAGAACCTGGGTGCCGCCGCCGATCAGGAACTGGCGGCCCGATTTCATGATGTCAGCGATCGAGAACTCGAGTCCGACGGTGAACAGGAGCAGAACAACGCCGATATCAGCGAGCCGTTCAACGACGCGGGTCTCGGTGATAATGGCGGCGCCGTAAGGGCCGATGAGCACGCCGGTGATCAGGAACCCCACGAGCGCCGGCAGTTTTGCGCGGTGGAAGAGATAGGTGATCGGAAGCGAGACGGCGAGGATGATGATCAGCTCTCGAAGTATGGTGATTTCCTGATCCTGCATTCAATTATGATAGCATATTTTTAAGAAATAGCACAGGAGAGAAAAATAGTTTGTGCAGTGAAAAAAGGGAAAGAATGTGTTGGCTTGTTAACGATCTCGTTCCCGCGCAATCCTGTTCCTGCGCTTCACTATCACGACCAGAAAAACGGGCCCGCATATCAATCCGCCCAGGGCAAAGGTGAGCGGCGCCTTGATCCAGTGGGTGACGGTGCTGGCAAACAGACTGCCGAACGGTGTTAATCCGCCGAAGGCCAAGGTGTACGGTCTCATAACGCGGCCGCGCAGGCGGTCCTGGGTATTCAGCTGGACCGTTGTGTTGGCCATATTGATGTAAGCTGCTACCAACAGATAATGCATCAGCGCTTAAATCAGTTTACTGTTCTCCGTCGATTGCCTTTGCCCGGCCGAATACGGCATATAATACCGGAAGCACGAGCAAGGTAAGCAGTGTCGAGGAAACAACACCGCCAATGACGACTGTGGCGAGCGGCCTCTGCACCTCGGCCCCTATGCCGGTGTTAATTGCCATGGGGATGAAGCCGAAACTGGCGACCAGTGCGGTCATGAGCACCGGGCGAAGGCGCTGTTCGGCCGCCTTCTGGATTGCTTCGATCAGCGGTGTCCCCTTGGCGAGCAGGTCCCGCACCGCGGAGACCAGCACCATATCGCCGAGGACCGCAACACCCGAAAGAGCAACAAAACCGACCCCAGCCGAGATGCTGAAGGGGATGCCCCGCAACCACAGGGCAACGATGCCGCCGACCGCGGCGAAGGGTACGCCGGTGAAGACCCGGGCAGCATCCAGGACCCGCCCATAGGTGAAATAGAGCAGCGTAAAGATGAGGGCCAGAGCCACCGGGATGACGATCATCAGCCGTTGCTGCGCGCGTTGGAGGTTCTCGAACTGGCCGCCGTAACGGATGTAGTATCCGCTTGGGAGCTTGACTTCTTGCTCGATTGACTCCTTGATGTCGGCCACGAAGCTTCCCACGTCACGGCCACGCACGTTCGCCTGCACGACGACCCGCCGCTTGCCCCATTCACGGTTGATGGTGGATGGTCCTTCAGACGATTTGATTTTAGTGAGCAGCGACAGCGGGATGCGCTTCCCGCTCTCCGTGGTCACCAGGATGCGGCCAAGATCCTCCGTCTCTGAACGATACTTGTCGGCAATGCGCACCGCGATGGGGAAGCGCCGGTCTCCTTCCTGCAACATGCCGACCTCCCTGCCACCGAGGGCTTCAATGATCTCAAGGACCTCTCTCGCATGAATGCCATGGCGGGCAACGGCGTTTCGGTCCACTTCAACCTGCAGCAAAGGCTGGCCGGTAACCTGCTCCACGCTCACATCGGCGGCTCCGGATACTTTCCTGACCAATTTTTCGACTTCTTTTGCCTTGGTCTTCAGGATTTCGAAATCATCTCCGAAGATTTTGATCCCCACATCGGAGCGTATGCCGGCAATCATTTCGTTTACCCGCATCTCAATCGGCTGGGTAAAGATCATTCGCATGCCCGGCATGACTTTCAGCTCCTTCTCCATGACCGCAACCAGTTTTTCCTGGGTGCGGGCACGCTGCCATTTTTCCCTCGGCTTGAGAGTTATGAAGATGTCGGAGAGCTCCACCCCCATTGGATCGGTGGCAATTTCGGCGCTGCCGGTGCGGGTCCAGATCCGTTCGATCTCGTTCGGAAATTTATCCAGCAATGCCCGCTCAAGGCGGGTGCCGTAGCGCACGGACTCATCCAGTGACACGCTGGCAAGGCGAACAGTGTTGATGACGATGGACCCTTCCATCAGGCGCGGCACAAATTCCGAGCCGAGCCGGGTCGCGAGAATGCCGGCAATACAGAGACTGCCGAAAGCGATGGCAAGTACGGCTGTGCGCCGGCGCAAGGCAAAGCCCAGGATCGGGCGATAGATATCTTTGAGCCTGCGGACGAGCCAGGGTTCCTGGTCCTCTTTTTTGCGCTTGAGGCTGAAGCCGGCCAGCACCGGCATGAGGGTCAGCGACATGGCCATGGAGCCTAAGAGCGCGAAAATGACGGTCAGGGCCATGGGGCGGAAGAGTTTGCCCTCTACCCCTTCCAGAGCCAGAATCGGCAGGTAGACGATCATGATGATCAGTTCGCCGAACATGGTCGGTTTACGGACCTCGATGGCCGCTTCGCGCACCACGTCAATGATGCTCCGGTCGCTCTTGTCTCCGGCGAGACGGCGCTCCGCGTTCTCGATCATGATTACCGAGCTGTCCACGATCAGGCCGAAGTCGATGGCCCCGAGACTCATCAAACTCCCGGCGATACCGAAGCGAAGCATCAGGTCGAAGGCGAACAGCATGGAGAGCGGGATGGCCAGGGCAACGATCAGCCCGGCGCGGATATTTCCCAGAAAGACGAAGATAACGGCGACGACGAGGATCGCCCCCTCGAAGAGGTTCTTCTCCACGGTATGGAGTACCTTGTCCACCAGCGAAGTCCGGTCGTAAGCGGTAGCAACCTCCGCCCCCTTGGGCAGGGTCTTCTTGACCTCCTCCAAACGGGCCTTGAGCCGGGTCGTGACATCGTGGCTGTTCTCACCCATGAGCATGAAACCGAGGCCGAGGACTGCCTCGCCCTTGCCATCGGCCGTCACCGCGCCGCGACGGATTTCACGCCCCTCCACCACCCGGGCCACATCCGCCACCCGAACGGGGACCCCTTCCTTGGCGGCAATAACGATACCTTCAATATCCGCTGGCGTCGTAACGATGGCAACCCCCTGTACCAGGCTCGACTCACCCGCCTGGTCGATGGTGCCCCCGCCCACGTTGGCGTTGTTCCGTTCGACAGCCTCTATCAGCAGATCCATGGTCAGGCCGCGCCTGGCCAGCACCTCCGGATCAACGACGATCTCGAAGCGCCGCACGTCACCGCCCCAGGTGTTCACCTCCGCCACCCCGGCCACCGAGCGCATCTGGGGCTTCACCACCCAGTCATGCAGCGTCCGGAGCTCGGCAAGAGACTTGTCCTTGGCAATAAGCAGGTAGTGAAAGACCTCCCCGAGTCCTGTAGCCACCGGCCCGAGTTGAGGTTTTTCGATTCCGGAAGGAAGCGCAACGCCCTGGACCCGCTCCATGACCACTTGGCGGGAAAGGTAGATGTCGGTCCCATCTTCGAAGATCACCGTTACCTGGGACATGCCGAAACGGGAGGTGGATCGGACTTCCTTGAGTTTTGGCAGCCCCGAAATCGCCTGTTCCAGGGGCGCCGAAACCTGGCGCTCAATCTCCAGCGGCGAGAGAGCCGGGGCCACGGTGTTCACCTGGACCTGAATCGGGGTCGTATCCGGGAAGGCGTCCAGGGGCAGCCGTAGAACTGCAAGTATCCCGAGAACAGCAACCACGGACCAGGCAACGATGACCACCAGCCGGTGGTTGAGTGACCAATGGATGATTTTATTCAGCATTACATCTCCCTGTCAGATTGCTATTTAGTTTCCATCCGGAAACTCCGGATGGAAACTATTTATTGTCCACTTCGCAACAGCCGGCGCCGATGGAGTCCTTGAGTGTTTCCGTTTTGAGCAGGAAACTGCCGGCCACAACAATCTCCTCGCCAACCTCGACCCCCGAGGCAATCTCCACCAGGTCGCCATTGCTGCTGCCTGAGGCCACCTGTACCCGTCGGGCTTCGTATTCGTTGGGCGCCAGTCTAACGAAGACAAGTTTCACGGACTTTGCCCTCTGGATGGCGTCTCGGGGCACAGCCGACGACGACCGGGAATCTCCGACGGAGATGCGTGCCTGGCCATACATGTTGGCCCTGAGGAGTCCCTCGGGATTTGCGAGCCGAACTCGTGCCGTTGCAGTCCGCGTCTGGGGATCGATCAACGGCGCGATATGCGCGATGGCGCCGCGAAACTCGCGTCCAGCGAGTCCATCCATGATAATGACGACGCCTGTCCCGGTTTTTACGGTTCCGAGCTCTGCTTCGGGCAGGGCAATCTCCGCCCACATTGATGACGTATCCACGATCTCGAAGAGCGGCGTCTGGGACTCCACATAGCGATCAAGAGAGACGGTGCGTTGGGTGATTACCCCGGAGATGGGCGCTGTTACCGAGTAGCGGCCGTTATTGCCGGTAGTGGCGCCCACTCCGCGCAGCGATGCCTGCAGCGACTCAAGCTCGGCGGTTGCTTCGTCAAGAGATTGTTGGGCGGCTTGAACTTCCTTCCTGGAAGAAATCCCTTTTTTCTCCAGTTCCGCCTCACGACGGTAGCTTGCCTCTGCCGTCTGCATCCTGGAACGTGCCGCAGTGAGTCGCGACTGGTCACTGCTCACTGCGGCACTTTCAATGACGGCAAGTACTGATCCCGCCGACACCCAGGAGCCAATGTCAGCCGATACCCCCCTGACCATCCCCGGAGCGCGGGCTGTCACCTGGGCGACTCTGGTGGCATCGTACCTGATGACGACCGGGGCTATAATCTCAGCCATACCCCGGCCGGCTACTGCTTTTGTGGTTTCAATCCCGGCCAGACGGTCAGTGTTTTTGCCCTTGAGTATCACCTTGGTCCCGTCAGGTGGAGCGTCATCGCCGGCGACGTCCACAGCCGGCCGCCCGCCCCGCTCGGGGTGGCAGATTGGGCAGACCGACTCGGGTAAGTCATGCTCGGCACACCAGTCTCCCTTGGCCTGGAAGATGGGGGCGAGCTTCGGATTGCACTTGGTGCAGAGAGCTTCAAGCACCCCGTGTTCCTTGCAAAGGCCCGCTTCCTGAGCAGCCTTCCGGGGATCGGCAGCCGACTGTTTGACCGCCATCGGCGCTGTTGCAGTCTCCTTCTTGCTGCAACCGGAGATCGCGGCAAGAGCAATGAGCGTTACCAGAATGGCTAACCGGCGCATGTCACTTGCTCCCTTTGGGCGGACGTACGATGTTCAGTTGCGGGTTGCACTTCTTGCACTGGGATTTGGGCAGACCGTGCTTTTCGTCCCAATCGCCGGTAGCCTTGAAGGCCGGGATAAGCGACTTGTCACAGCGAGTGTCCAGAGACTCGGGAACTCCGTGCTCACCGCACCAGTCTTCGTAAGAACCCGGCTTGGCTTCTTTCGCACCATGAAGGTCCTTGGCCGGTTTGGCGGACTCTGCCGCATAAGCGGATACTGATAGGGATACGAACAGGACGATTGACAGCAGAATTGAACGACGCATGATAGTTCTCCTTTTATTATGGAATAGTTTGTTGACCATCTTTCGTTGGCTGAGACGAGCTGAACGACGGCATCGGCGGCTTCAAACAGTCGCTTCGCGCATTTCCGCCGCGTCTCAACAAAACAGAACAGTGCACCTGCAACGCTGTTCACGGCCGAAGTTCCGCAGCGATTGCCGCTGAGATTTCTATCACTCGGGCCATCGGTGTTTCATCTCCTATGGAGAATCAACTCAGGTTGTCTGTGTTCAATTGGGGTTAGGCGAGGTTTTGCGGAGGTATAAAAATGGGGATATTGACGTCAGGCAAAATCGTAAACTGTTCCAGAGAAATCAGTTGAGCTATTGAAGGATCATTGTTGGCGGAAATTGCCGGGGTTAACGGAGCATAAGATGAGCAACAACCGCAGGACGTGCAGTTATCGGAATCTGGTTTGTTTTCATCGGGGCAGCACGGGTCTTTGCCCTGGTCAGCATCATTCGATTTCGCGGAATGGTTTACGTCGGCCTTTTTAAGGCCTGGCTCCAGCTCGTAACAGCAGGCCGGCGCCACAAGCAATACCATAACTATAAGCTGTGCCACAGCTATTGCCTTGCAATAGAGACGCCTGGAAAAAATGATATGGAGTTGACTCAAAATAATCATAAAAGTATTAAGAAAGTATTAACACATACGACTGAGGAATGTCAAGATGAAAGGTGAATCCCGCGACTTACTATCCCCCGGTTCCAACTGGAGGGAACCCCACTTGACAGCACTTCTCAAGCTGGAAATAGATATATTCTATATATGGCACTGAGCGTAGAGTGCATGCATTGGATTAGTGACGTGTTTTATTGCGGATGTCTGTCCGATTTGGCTCTCTGTCAATGCTTCCGGATGATACAAGGCAGGTACGATAGCAGCGATACGCAGGTTGACAATATTATCGTTTCAAGGAATGGAATCTTCCACAGCTGCATCCAGGTGCCGATGAGAGATATAAACTGACCGGACCAGAACGACCGAAAGTTCCGGTGACGCAGGGAGCGGAAGAGGGTTTTTATTATTGAGGATTCTTGTATCGGCATAATACGGATTATTTATTACAGTATATCACCTGGCAGTCTGTTGGAAAAGAGGCTGGAGAAAAACAGATATGAATTTTGCTGAAGTGTTGATTACCTTTACCTTTATGTATTTCCTGATTTTGGCAACTGTTAACGCAGGGGGGAGACGCGCGTCCTCTGCACGTCGTTCCGGACTCGCTGCTTATTTCATTGTGTCGGGTTTCGCTTTACTCTACCCGGCCTGCCCGGCTGATTGGCCGATATTCGCAGTGTCTGAACAGGCGGGGGGATTGTCGGGCTGTTCTCACTATCGATGCGACCCACCAGAGTTGTAAAAAAATCAGGAACTGTTGATTCGAAGCTGAGCTGTTTATCGCTGAAGGGATGTTTGAAGGAGATCGATCTGGCATGAAGAGCCATGCGGGAAGCCGGATCATCCACGTGGCCGTACTTCGTGTCTCCGACTATCGGGTGTCCAATTCCCGCCAGATGCACCCGGATCTGGTTCTTCCTTCCGGTCAACAGGTCCAGCTCCAGCAGAGAAAGGCCTTTTATCATCCTGAGCACGGTATACGCCGTTTGGGCAAGCTTGCCTTTCGTGCTGTCGGAGGTAGAGTAAACGTTATATGCTTTGTCCTCTGCCAGGTAGGTGGTGATGGTCCCCGAGCTCTTCTCACACGTGCCATACACTACGGCAAGATATTTTTTCCTTGTTTGTTTCCACCGGTCCTGCAAACGGAACTTCGCTTCATCGCTTTTTGCGAAGATGAGTACCCCGGAGGTGTCCCGGTCGAGCCGGTGAACGACAAAAAGACGTTTTCGTGATCTGCCGCAACCCGTGCGGAAGTAATCCGTTAAAATGGAATGGGCGGTGAGTGATTTTTCCCGCTCCGTGGCAACGGTCAACAGGCCCGCTGGTTTATCCACCACAAGGATGTCTTTGTCCTCGTAAAGGATCGCGAGGCCTTTCGGCAGGAATCTGGCGCCTGAAACAGATCGTTTTCGCATAGCAAATTCTCTATCATTAATACAAACGCAATAATTGTTGCTATATCATTTGTAGGGCAACCCTTCAGGGTTGCTTAAAGCAAGGCTAAAGCCTTGCCCTACAGGTAACAATATTTTATTCGTTGGGCTTGGGAAAGTGCATTGCACAACCTGCAAGACTATTATGCAGTGGTCGTAAAATCTGTCAATACAAGGACTTTAATTTCTTTGATCTTCTTGAGCTTCTTGTCATTGGTGAGGAATGCGTCGAAAACTTCTTTGGTAAGGGGCCCGAACTGGGGATGAGCTTCAATGTAATAGATGATGGGCGCGGTATCAATAAAGAGGGAATTAAGCCGACTCAGCTCTTCAGCGATGGTCATACCCGGTCTTCCTGCGGAAGTTTATCAATCTCCTTCTCGATTTTTTCTATGGTTGAACCTTTCGACATGATCATTCTCCCTTGAAAAAATCATACTACAAACCCTTTGAAAAGGCAAGGCAACTATTCATGAAATGCTGATCACCCCCGCAGCATCCTCTTGTCCCCGACCCGCTGCGTCAGCTTTTGCGTGTCGAAGTATTCCATGAGCGGCACGGCGAACTTGCGGGAGGTCTTTGCCAGGTCCCGGAACTCGCCCATGGTGATCTCTTTCTTTTCCTGAAGATACTTTATCAGATCTGCCTTGATCTTCTCCATCACATCCTTGTCAAGATGGACCGAGTCCGTGATCCGGACAATACGGCTTTCATCAGCGAGCAGTTTCAGCAGGTCCCTTGCGTCCTTGTCCGAGATGCTGAAAAGGGCGGGGAGCTCTTCCCTGAGCGGGGGCTGGGTGCCGCCTTTCTTGATCGCCTCGACGATCCTGTTCTTGACCTCTTCATTGATCTTGCCGCCTGCCGCCTTGAACCCCGGGACCTTGAGCTTGGAGCCTTCAGACTCCAATTCCTTCTTCTTCAAGAGGCCTTCGATGGTCGTGTTCAGGACCTTCGGGTTTATCCTCATGCGCAGCATTCCCTTGAGCTCTTCCTTGTCCAGACCGGCTTTGAGAGGATTGTCCTTGTGGAATACCTTGATGAGGTCAAGCGTCTTTTTCTCGAGCGCCGCAAGATGGGATGTGTGCACGTAGAGATTGTCGACCCGCAGAACAATTTTTTTCTGCGCCAGGGATGCGAGCGCGGAAACGGTCTCCTGCTTGTCAGCGGCGATGGTGCCGACGGCCTCGTTCTCTTCCATTCCCGTAAGGCCTTTGCCGGATATCAAGAGCGCCAGCCGCTCCTCGGCTTTTCCCTTTTCAAGAATGCCGAGGTTCGCGAGAGACTCCTTCATCGCTGAAGGTTTGTGACGACGCGTATGAGGATTCAGCACCACGCCGCCGCCGAGTGTTTCCATGGGAGAGTAGAAGCGCAGGATATACCGGTCTCCCTGCTGGATGATCACGGGTTGTTCCAGCCGGAGTTGTACAAAGGCCTCCTCACCCGGCGCAAGCTGGTTCGTTCCGAGGACCGTGATCCTGCCGATGGCCTCCTGGGTGCTGTTATAGAACCGGACACGCGAACCGGTCTTGAGCCCGCGGGGCGACTGCTTCAGAAGGTCGAGCTTTGCGTCGAGGGTCTTGGTCGGCTTGAAGAACCCGGGGCTTACGATGGTGTCGCCGCGTGAGAGCTGGTCTTTCTCGATCCCCTGAAGGTTCACGGCAGTACGCTGGCCCGCCACGGCGCGCTGGGCCGCCTGGTTGTGGGATTGGATACCGCGTACTTTTGTTTTGGTTCCCTTCGGCAGGATCTCGACTTCCTGTTCCGCGCTGATCGTGCCGGAAAGCAGGGTGCCGGTGATGACCGTGCCGAAACCTTTCATGGTGAAGACCCGGTCGATGGGGAGACGAAGGATGCCGTTCGATGACTTGGGAGACACCTCGGCCGCGAGCTTGCCGAGCTCCTGGACGAGAAGCGGCAGGTTCTCGCCTGTCTTGGATGAGACCGGGACCAGAGGGGACTTTTCGAGGAACGTGCCTTTGACCACCTCGCGGACCTCGTCCTGCACGAGCGTGAGCCAGTCCTTGTCCACCATGTCCATTTTCGTCAGCACGATCAGTCCCTTTTTCACGCGAAGGAGATCGCAGATGGCAAGATGCTCCCGGGTCTGGGGCATGACGCCTTCGTCCGCGGCGATCACGAGCATCACGATGTCCATGCCGCCGACGCCGGCAAGCATGTTCTTGATGAGCCCTTCATGGCCGGGCACATCCACGATGCCGAGGCGGTTGCCGCCCGGAAGGTCGAGGGACGCGAACCCGAGGTCAAGGGTGATGCCGCGCTCCTTCTCTTCCTTCAGACGGTCCGGGTCCGTGCCGGTGAGCGCCTTGACGAGGCTTGATTTGCCGTGGTCGATATGTCCGGCTGTGCCGAGGATGATGTATTTCATAGAATCAGGGTTCAGGGGTCAGGGGTCAGTAAATTTTGAGTAAATATTGTATGTGGCTAATTCGACAGGCGAGTACTGCGCTCCCGTCGGTTGCTCGTAATGACACGATTGAGTGCTTTGGCTTTAATTACAATGATAGGATAGCTGGACAATGATAACCGGAAGAAAGCATGAGCGCGGGCTGATGCTCTCCTGACTACTGCCCCCTGACCCCTGACCCCTGCGTCATTTTGTCCACCGCTTCCACGATCTTCCCGATCTCTTCATCATTCAGCGTCCGGGGATCGAAGAGGACCATGCCTTCCTTGATGCGCGCAATAATGTGCGGTTTGCCCGTGCGAAGGCGGGATTCGATCTGATTCGCGCTGAGCGTCCTGTGACGGAGACAGACGGTCTTTGTCGGGAAATTTCCCGTGGGCAGTGCGCCGCCGCCGCTCTGGGATGTGTCGTCCTGGATCGATACCGTAAGACCGGTATTCTCGATCTGCTTGACGCCTGATGACAACAACGCGGCCTTGCGTTCGATCTCGGAAAGCGGCTGGGTCAGCATCCAGAGCGTGGGGATCTCATGAACGGCCCTGTTCATGTCAAGGTACTGGCTGAGCGTGGCATCGAGCGCGGCAAGGGTCATTTTATCAAGCCGAAGCGCGCGGGCAAGGGGATTGGAACGGATCTGCTCAACATATGTCTTCTTACCGAGGACCATGCCCGCCTGCGGCCCGCCCAACAGCTTGTCGCCGCTGAAGGTGAGAACGTCAACGCCGGAATTCACGGCTTGTTGCACCGTGGGTTCGTCGCCCGATCCGTAGGCCCTGAGGTCCACGAAACTGCCGCTGCCCAGGTCCCACATCACGGGCAGTTTGTGTTTTTTGCCAAGCTTCGCAAGCTCCTCGGGCGAGACCTCTTTGGTGAACCCGACGATCTTGTAATTGCTGGTATGCACTTTTAACAGGAGGCCTGTTTTTTCGTTGATCGCCTTCTCGTAATCCTTGAGATGGGTCTTGTTCGTGGTCCCCACCTCCCGAAGCACGGCGCCGCTCCGCTCCATCACGTCCGGCACGCGGAAGGACCCCCCGATCTCCACCAGCTCTCCGCGCGAGACGATGACCTCTTTGCCGCGGGCAAGGGTGTTCAGACAGAGGAGTACCGCAGCCGCGTTGTTGTTCACGGCAGTGGCGGCCTCGACGCCGGTCAGCCGCTTCAGGATTCCCTCGACGTGGACATGTCGTTTGCCGCGCTCGCCTGCCGGGATGTCATACTCAAGATTGGAATAGCTTCTGCTGACCTCGACAACACGCTGGATGGCTTTCTCCGAAAGCAGGGAACGGCCAAGGTTGGTATGCACGATCACGCCCGTGGCGTTGATGACCGGCTGAAGGCTCGGCTCGGACAGCTCCCTGAGGATGATCTCCGCGTGATTCAGGACACCCTCGATGGAAAACAGCGCGTTATCGATTGTTCGGCCCGTTTTGCTGTCCGCGGCCTGGAGAATTGCCGTTCTTCTCGCGTCGATCGCCGTCCTGATTGCGTCGAGTACCAGCACGCGGGGATGCGATTCAATCCACTGTTTCGTCCTGTCTTCCTTCAACACGTCATCCACTGATGGAAGTTGTTTGAGCAGCTCCTTCATGAACAGTACCATAGCATAGCTTTTACTGAAATTCAACAGGACATTTCCACTTTGGATTAGTTGTGCTGGTCGTGATAAAGCTGATGAGGAATTCAAGGAGATTGTGTCGTTTGCTCCGTTAGAGAAAGCCAGTGGATCCTGTCCAAATTGATATTTGCTTATTAACGATAGCTGCACAAGGCCACATGCTGTCATCGTTGGAGAACATGTTCTCCAACGAGGCTTACTCCGCCAGTGAAAAGTCGATCCGCTTTCTGACGGGGTCGACCCGGTCCACCCGAACCCGCACCGCATCGCCGATGCGGAAAGATCGCTTCTTCCGTTCCCCCCGCAGAGTGTGCATCTTCTCCACATAATGATAGTAGTCGTCGTTGAGCGATGAAACGTGGACCAGCCCCTCCACGAAGAACTCGTTCAATTGAACGAAAAAGCCGAACTGCAGTACCCCGGTGATGATGCCGTCGTATGCCTCGCCGACCTTGTCCTTCATGAATTCGAGCTTGAGCATGGCGACCACGTCACGCTCCGCCTCCATGGCGACCCGCTCGCGGCGGGAGCAATGTTCCGCATTGCCGGGCAGTTTCTCGGCGAGCTTTTCAACATACGCCGGGTCTTTCAACTTGCCGCTCAGGTCCGCCTTCAGGATCCGGTGCACGATCAGGTCCGGGTAGCGTCGGATGGGCGAGGTGAAGTGCGTATAGGTCTCGGCTGCGAGGCCGAAGTGTCCGACGTTCTCGGCTGAATATTTCGCCTGCTTCATGGTACGGAGCAGGACGGTGTTGATCAGCGTTTCTTCCGGCGTGCCCTTGGCTTTGGCAAGGGCCTTCTGCAGGTGCAGGGGCTTGAGCTTCTTCACCGCGGGGAGGGTGATTCCGAGGGTGGCGAGAAAATCAATGAGGTCCGTCAATTTTTCCTCGGCCGGCTCCTCATGGACACGATAGATGAAAGGCGCTTTTTTCCGCTCGATGTGGCGCGCCGTGGTCTCGTTCGCGGCGAGCATGAACTCCTCGATGATCTGGTGCGCCATGTTCCGTTCGGCCCTGAGGATGTCGGTCATGCGGCCCTGGAGGTCGAGTACGATCTGGGGTTCGGGCAGATCGAAGTCGATGCTGCCCCGTTTCGATCGTTTCGCGCGCAGCACTGACATGAGCTCTTCCATGAGCCCGAATTCGTCGAGCAGCGCGGCATAGCGTTTCCGCTGGGCCGCGTCACGGTCCACGAGTATCTCGCGCACCGCGGTGTAGGTCATGCGTTCGTTGCTGTTGATGACGCTCTCGTAGATGTCGTACCGCAGGATCTCTCCTTCCGGCGAGACGTCCATCTCGCAGGTGAAGGTGAGCCGGTCCACGTTCGGGTTCAGGCTGCAGATACCGTTCGAGAGCGCCTCGGGGAGCATGGGAATGGCGCGGTCCGGAAGGTACACGCTCGTCGCGCGCTGGTAAGCCTCTTCATCAAGGGACGTGCCTTCCCTGACATAGCTGGAAACATCCGCGATGTGCACCCAGAGCCGGTATCCTGTTTTGATCTTTTCGATGGAGATCGCGTCGTCGAAGTCGCGGGCCGTTTCTCCGTCAATGGTGACCGTCACCAGGTCCCGGAGGTCTTTTCTGCCCTTGCGCATGGCGGCAGTGATCTGCTGCGGGATGTCTTCAGCTTCCCGGATCGTGTCCGGTGTAAAATGGACCGGGAGTTCGTACTGTTCGATGATCAGTTCGGAGTCGATGCCGGGCTGACCCGGCCGGCCGATGACCCTGACGATCCTGCCTTCCGGCGGTCTGCCGCGCTGAGGATAGGCGATGATCTCGGCTGACACGATGTCGCCGTTCTTTGCGTTGCCCGCGTTCTCCCTGCCGATAACGAGGTCCTGGGTTATCTTCGGGTCCTGGGACGTTACAAACCCGTAACCTCCGGTTTTCGGATCAGGGAGCTCATACGTGCCGACGACCCGCGTGTGCGCGCGTTCGAGGATGCGGATGATCACGCCCTCGCGTTTGCCCGCGATCTTCTTTCTCCCGGCCGGCGGTGTTACGCGGGCCACGATCTTGTCGCCGTTCATGGCGTCCAGTTTGCCTTTCGCGGAGATATAGATGTCGGTCCTGCCCTTTGTTTCCGGTATCACGAAACCGTATCCCTGGGCATGGGCCTGGAAGATGCCGGTCTCAAGGTCCATCTTCTCGGGCAGGCCGTAGCGATTTCCGCGCGTTTTGACGATCTCTCCGTTCAGGACGAGTTCATTCAGCGCCCGCTTGAGCTCGTGCCGGTCCTCGGTTGTGAGCTTCAGCAGCCGCATCAGCTCGCGCACCATCACCGGTTTGCCGGTCCGGGTCTTGATCAGAGCTATGAGTTGTTTGTGGGTGTGTTCCATAGTTTAGTTTTGAGTTCGGAGTGCTGAGTTCGGAGTAAAAAAATAACTGCACCCCATTCACTCCGAACTACGAACTCCCGACTCCGAACTGATTCTCAGTAATTTGCCCGTCGCCTCCGCGATCAGGACCGGGCCCCGTTCGATCTTTGCTTCGGCATGGATCAGTCGCCTGATCTCGTGGGTAAGCCTGCCGGAAATGAACAGTTCTTCTCCCGGAGCAGCCGGGGATTTGAAGGTGACCGTTATTTCCACGGTCACAGCCGGGATCCCGAGGCTGACGGTGAGCTTGCCCATGGCCTCATCGAGCAGGGTCGAGAGGATGCCGCCATGGACGATCCCTTCATACCCCTGGTGAATATCCGATGGCGTGAATTTCGCGCTGATGGCGCGCCGTTCTTTGTCGATTTCAAAATCGACGCCAAGGCCGGCGGGGTTCTCTTTGCCGCAGACGTAGCAGCGCTGGTTGTCGCGGAGTTGGATCATGATATAAATGCGCATGGGGCATAGCGCATGGTGTTTGATCCTTTGCGCTATGCCCTCTGCTCTTAGCCATCACAGATTCGCTTGTATCTCCTGATACTTATCAGTATAATATAAAAAATGTCATTTGACAAACATATAACGCCTACTGCTGAACAATTATCGCATTGTGGAGTACAGGACACGGCTCAGGCGCTCAGAAACCTTGAGCTTCTGGGCGCGAAGATCGGCCCCGGGGGATTTTCGGAGATCGTTCCGCTGCTGCTTGCCGACCTGTCCAGGGCCGCCGATCCTGACATGGCGATGAATAATTTTGAGCGCTTCGTGGGCGCGCTTGCGGACCTTCCCTCCTTTGTCTCGCTTTGTCGGAGGAGACATGACGTTCTTCGCGCGCTTATCACGATCTTCGGCGCAAGCCGGTTCCTGTCCACCTTCCTCGTTACGATCGCCGATGAAAGCCTGATGATGCTGTCCGATCCGCTTGTTCTTTCCCATCCAACCGACAAACAGCAACTGGCCGAACGGCTCTCGGCAGTGGTTGACGGTCATCCCGATGATCACACGTTCTTCCGGATGCTCCGTCTGTTCCGCAAAAAAGAGATGCTCAGGATCGGGCTGCGCGATCTGCTCGGCAGGGCGGACCTCGGGGAGACCGTGGAGGACCTGTCTCATCTGGCGGAAGTCTGTCTTCAGAAGGCTTATGCATGGGCTGATGCAGCGATCACAAAACGATATGGCAGGCCGATCATCAAAAAAGCCGATGGAACATTGGTTCCCGCCGGGTTCGCGGTCATTGCCATGGGCAAACTCGGGGGACGGGAACTGAACTTCAGCTCCGATGTCGACCTCATGTACGTCTATACCGCTGACGGTGAGACGGAGGGGGTCCTCACTCCTGGCGATCTCCGAACGAACCGGATAACGAACCACCAATATTTTATCAAGCTCGCGGAGAAACTGAGCGCGGCCATCAACGAGAAGACCGAGGATGGGTTCGTGTTTCGTGTGGACATGCGTCTCCGGCCCGAAGGACAGCGTGGTCCTCTGGCCCAGAGCCTGGGCGGGTATGAGATCTATTACGAGTCCTGGGGCCAGACCTGGGAGCGGTCGGCGTTGCTCAAGGCCAGACCGGTGGCCGGCGATGAATATGTAGGCAGGGAATTCATGGCACGTATTGAGCCCTTTGTGTACCGGAAGTATCTCGACTACAGCGCGATCGCCGAGATCCGCGACATGAAGCAGAAGATCAACCGGGATGTACTGCAGAAGGGGAGGACGCACCGCGATGTGAAACTCGGATACGGCGGCATCCGGGAGATCGAGTTCGTGATCCAGGCGCTTCAGCTCATCTATTCCGGCAGGGACCGAACGCTGCGCGAAAAGAACGCGCTCAAGGCGCTCCATGTCCTTTCGCAAAAGGGGCTCATCTCCTACCAGGAGCACGAGGTCCTTTCCCGGGCATACACGTTCCTGCGGACCGTGGAGCACCGCATCCAGATCCTCGATGATCTTCAGACCCAGACGCTTCCCGGCGATGAACGTGAACTGCGTACCCTTGCCCGGCGTATTGGTTATTTCGGCCACGGCGCAGAAGCGGAGGAGTTGCTCCGCGATTATGCAGAGCATACGAAAAAGGTAAGGGGCATCTATGACGACCTGTTCGCTTTTACGGGCGAAGAAGGGGCCGTCGAACCATCGGTCAAGGACTATTCAGCGCTGCTCGACCCTGAGACGCCCGAGCAGGAGGCGGTCTCGTTGTTGGGGAAGCTTGGTTTCAAGGACCCCGGCAAGGCGTACCGGGACCTTCTGTTGCTTCGTGAAGGCACCGCCTTTGTTCATCAAACGCCGCGAAGCCGCAAACTTTTTAACGAGATCTTTCCGACGTTGTTCCAGGAGATCATCTCTTCACCCGATCCCGACATGGCGCTGAACCATCTCGAGTCCTTTCTCGCGGCGCAGGGCTCGTGGGAAGCGTTCCAGACGCTGATGAGGATCGATCCATCGGCCGGCAAGGTGCTGATCGCGGTATTCGCCAACAGCGGGTATCTGTCGAGAATGCTGGTGAGCAGGCCGATACTCCTTCAAAACCTGATCGAGTCCCGCAAGTCATCCGGAGCCGGAACGTGTGCGAGATTTGCGAAGGACCTTGGAGACGCCCTGGAACGGTCCACGGACTTAGCAGAAAAGCTTGACGCTTTACGCCGGTTCAAACACCTGGAGGAGATACGGATCGGCATGGCGGATCTCTTGTCGAATGTGCCTTTGCGGGCGGTTTCCCGCGACCTGTCGAAGCTCGCGGAGAGCTGTCTTTCGGCCGCACTTTGGCTTGCAGCATCAGAGGTCGCAAAACGGTACAACGCGCAGGGAGCCACAACCGGCCTCGCCGTTATCGGCGCGGGCAAACTCGGCGGCAGGGAGCTTTCCTACGGTTCCGACCTCGACATTCTTTTTGTCTTCACCGAGGCGCGGGCCGCAGCCCCGCCGGATGGCGTGACCGTGTTCGAATATTTCAGCAAGGTAGCGGAAAAGACGATCTCCTATCTTTCCACGCTCACGCGCGAGGGGTTCGTGTTTCGCGTGGACACCCGGCTCCGGCCCACGGGATCCAAAGGACCGCTGGTGCAGAGCGTTGACGCGTTCAAGAACTACTACGCTCATCAGGCGGAGACCTGGGAACTCCAGGCGCTGCTGCGAGCGCGGTGCGTGGCAGGGGACCGCGTCGTCGGTGAGATATTCTGCCACGGTATCCAGGAGCTTCTGTATCGGGACGTGGACCGGGCATCAGTGGCCAATGACATCACCTCGATGCGCAAAAAGATGGAGGATGAGGTCGGGAGGGAAAACGATGCTTTCTACAATATCAAACAAGGTGAAGGGGGGATCGTGGACATCGAGTTCCTTGTCCAGTATTTACAGCTTCTTCATGGGAAGCAGCACCAACGGGTGCGTGTCCCCGGAACGTATAACGCTTTACGGGCTTTGAACAGACAAGGGCTTCTTGACACGGGATCATATCAGACCCTGATGCAGGCTTACCTTTTCATGAGACAGCTCGAAAGCAGAATGAGGATCGTCTCGAACCAGGCGACAAACGAGTTGAGCAGGGACCCCGCAAAGCTGATTCCCCTCGCACAGCGCATGGGGTACCTTGCCGACGGAGCAACAGCCGGACAGATGCTTCTCGACGATTATTACCTGATGAGCCGGAACGTGAGGAATATATTCGATAAAATGCTCAGTTAGTCATGATTACCAATTCCTCGATGTGAAGAATAGCATGATATTCACGCTTCGTAATTCCCTGATTTCCCTACCTGTTTAAAAATTGACACAATATAAAAACACATTAATTACAACTAGTTATTAAATCATAATCCATCATAATCCCTTATCACCGTCTAAAAAATGACCCCGCCACTTCAGTCTGTTTTTCAACTTGTTGATTATTAATGAATAATACTGTTGGCAATCATATTGCACTATTATGTATCGAAACGAAAAATTACTGCAATTAATTTTGTTAAAGGAGGAAATTAAAATGAAAAAGAGCATGAAAAAGAGTTTTGCATGGATGCTGGTATTGCTGCTTCCGTTGATGTTGTTGTCTTGCAGCAGCGGGGGCTCCGGTTCAGATGCTACCGCAACCCCCACCCCCACTGACACTTCGTCTCTGCAGGTGGCGGACAAGGTGAGCGTGGTGGACGCCAAATTGTCCAGTAATGTGGCGGCTGTCGCTCCGCTCCATATTGGCGCGTTCAGGGTGACCGGCGCTGAACTTGCGGCGGCCTCGGATTACAAGACAGACAAGACACAGGTCTGGGTGTCCGAGCGTTCAGCGGAAGCGTTCAACGAGATAAACAACATCCTGTGCATGATAGCGCAAAGCAAGGGCGATGCCATGTTGAACAAGGGCGCCTATGTGGCACTGGTGGATGAGACCCAGTGCGATACGAGCAAGTCCGACGCGTCGAGCGCGGGCCAGGATTCCCAGAACCAGTCCTCATCGACGAACATGCCTGATTATACGACTTTCACGGTCCTCGCGACCCGGGTTGATAACAACTCGCCTCAGTACGCGAAGGTATGGGTTCACATGAAGGCAAAAGGAAGCGATCCCGAACAGGTGATATTAGTGAATCTCACCATTACGGAAGGTAAAAGCGACACCAATCCCTACGGATTGTTCACCATGAACTTTCTGGGGCACCCCTCAACCGATGGCGTCATGGATACGTCCCAGATCTCCTTTAAAGGCGTGATGAAGTCTGAAAAGAACGCCGCCGGCGAGGTCCTGCTCAGATTCGCGGAGCAAAACTTCGGCCCCTACACTAATATCCGGAAGATAGCCTTGAACAGACTGGCAGATGGTTCCGGCAAAGGTTCGGTCTATGACCAGCATCCTGAGATGGATACAACGGTGACATCCCAGTTTGACATAGCGTTCAATGCCGACAACTTTTTGCGGACAAAAGTTGCAGGCAACACAATATGTCTGGACAGGAACCAGTTTGAGGAGAGCGCGTGGAGATATGGTCTCTACGATACGGCCGGTGCACGGGTGAATCGTAATTCCGGGTTCTCCGTCAATACCATGGCCGACGGGTCAGGGAAGTATGGGTTCATCGGCTACTATGGACTCTGGATCGACAACAATGTGACGTTGAACAACGGCGATTTCCTGTATAAGTTCGACTACAGCAACACCGGTGCAGCGCCGCTCCAGTATACCGTCATGAAGGCCGGCGGCAAGTTGAAAAAGCATACCAAGAAGGCAATGACCCTTGCAGAGGTCAAAGGCATACCGCTCAATTATTCTGTATGCGATCCGAATAGTGGCTGCGCTAACTACCAGGTTGTGTGGGATGGGACAAATCAGGTATTCAATAAAACAGCGGAGATGCCTCAGAACTGCAGCAATAACTGCCAGTGGCAGAATATTACGCCTCCGGTGATTTTGGATCTCACAACCCTTCAGTGGGGCGAGCTGAACTTCTATTCTCAGTCGCTCGGTGGACAGGTGAGGGTGCCTTTGAGCAATTGCGTACAAACATTTCCAACGGGTACGGTCCCAGCACCACCCACAACCACATGCGAAGCACCTGGGAATACCACAAACATCATCTTCTTCGCAGAGGACATTGTGTACCCGACAGACACCATCCCCGCATCATTTGCCTGCTATGACAATTGTCCGCAGGTCGGAGCGGACGGCGAGGCATATACTACCATGATGTCGTCAGGTCCGTCCAATACGGTGACGACGTACACCTTTGATCCCATCACGATGCTCCTGAATGATGCCGGGTCCAAACCCGTGATCATGACCGTAGCTACCACGACCAATCAGTGGGGTGTGAATAGCGGCGCACTGTTCAATCCGACTACCGCAAATTTGGCTGCGCTTGATTGCAACTGGGACTGGGATAATAATCCTGCAACTAATGCTGAGGTCTGCGGCTGGAAGGCATGGAGCGCTCTTGATGTCTTCTATACCTGGGAAACGGGTCCAGGCAGCTGGAACCAGTTTTCAGCACTTAAGGATGCAACCGGTACCATGTTGAAGTTCGAACCGCCGCTTTCGGTCAAGTATGTGCATCATAAGGCCGGCTCCTCCCTGGATGGCGCGACCTTTATGCTGGATTACAGCGGCTTCGGCAATCTCAATGGCATCCCCGGCAAATGCGTGGATATGGATAGTGGCCTGGAAGCGCAATGCGCCAGCGATCCGAAGATCAGATATGTCCCGGCATTTGTGATCCCGCCGGTACAGACAGACGGATCATTAACCAAGGTAATGGTGGATGCTACCGAGTATCTTGTGAAACCGCTTGAACTGGAGCAGAGAATGATGAAGGTTGATGTCGGCAACTGCTCTGCGTTGTCGGTCACCAGCTATCCTCTTCCGGATATTGCTACCGAGTGGACGGATCCCGCGCTCGGAACGGAACCTGTGGTAACGGCCGCCCCGGCGGTCATCGGTGGAGTGGTTCAGTAATTACCGTTATCAAGATTATATCCTGTTTCTCCTTTTAATAATGTTTCTCTTCAGGCGGGGCCTCAAACCCCGCCTGTTCTTTCTCATCGCGCTCATAAGTGTTCCTTATCGATTCATCGAATGAATTTATGGAGTTCCAGCGCAGAACGGCAACATTTTTCTTGACAACTTCTCCGACATTATAATAACATGACAACCCGTGCAAATTGAAACCACGCAATTGCATAACGCAATGGATTGGTTTGAAACAAATACTCTATTGAACTCATTCGGAAAGAAAGGGTAACTGCTCAGATTGGCCGCAAAAGAACGCAAAGAACTCAAAGAAAAAACCTGAAACCCTGTGAAACCCTGTATTTCAGTTTTAATTCTCTCTGCGGTCCTGGAGCCTGCCCTCGAAATGTCTTCTCGGGGGTTCTTTCGCGGCTAACAGATTTTGACCTGAGTAGATACAAGAAAGGACTGTAAATGGTACAGCGTTATTTGACGGTCTCTATTATGCTGCTGGTCGTTGTTGCCATGCTGACCGCGGCCGGGACGGTGTTCGCATCGAACGACCCGGCGCCCATTGCCCCCGCCGCTGAGGCGGTTGTTGGACACGGCGATGCCCATGCAACAGCGACAACCCCGGTTTCCGCAGTGCCGGAGTCGACCGTACCCTGGTGGGTATGGCCGCTGGCATTGTTCATCACGACATTCATCCTCGGCATCCTGGCGGTGCTCGGCGGTGTTGGCGGCGGCGTGCTGTTCGTGCCGATCGTGGGCGGATTTTTCCCGTTCAATATTGATTTCGTAAGAGGCGCCGGTCTTCTGGTTGCGCTCGCGGGCGCTCTTGCCGCGGGTCCGGGACTGCTGAAGAGGAACCTCGCGAGCCTCCGGCTGGCGATTCCCGTGGCGGTAATCGCGTCTGCGGCCGCGATTGGCGGCGCGATGATCGGGCTCGCGCTCAAGCCGAACACGGTGAACACACTCCTCGGCGCGACGATCCTGTTCATCGTGGTCATCATGGCAACTGCTAAAAAGTCAGATTTTCCCCATGTACCCAAGCCGGACAATCTTGCTCAGAGCCTTGGGATCATGGGTATCTACCGGGAAGAGTCGCTCGGCAAGGACGTGGAATGGACCGTTCATAAGACGCCGATGGGCCTTGCCCTGTTCGTCGTGATCGGTATCATGGCGGGCATGTTCGGTCTGGGCGCGGGTTGGGCGAACGTACCGGTGCTGAACCTGCTGATGGGCGCGCCGCTCAAGATCTCGGTGGCCACGAGCAAGTTCCTGCTCTCGATTACCGACACATCGGCTGCCTGGGTCTACCTGAATCAGGGCGCGGTCCTGCCGATGATCGTGGTGCCGTCTCTCGTGGGCATCATGCTCGGTTCGATCATAGGCGTTAAGATCCTCGCCAGGTCGAAACCCAAGGCCATCAAGTGGATGGTCATCGGTCTCCTGCTCTTCGCGGGACTCAGGTCCCTGCTCAAGGGACTTGAAATCTGGAAATAGGAGGAACGAATAATGACGGAAGTAAAGAATAACAAGGCATCTGAAGAACAAATGGCATATGCGGGTGTTCTCAATATCGGAATGTGGCTGGGTCTCGCCATTCTGGTGATCACCTTCTTTATCTATATCTCGGGTGTGCTCCCGAGCTTTGTGCCACTTGAAGATCTTTCGCGGCCCTACATGGCAAAGGTAGGTGATCCCGCCTGGAAGTGGCAGTATGTGGAAGAATATAAGTTGCAGAACACTCCATTATGGAGCATGAGAGTTAACGAGTTCAATCATATTAAAGAAGCGCCTACGGGTTGGCACTGGGCCGCACTGGTAGGGAAAGGCGATTACCTGAATTTCATCGGTATTGCCATGCTTGCAGGCCTTACAATCCTCTGCTACCTGGTTATCCTGCCGATCCTGTTCAGGAAAAAGGACACCGCTTACGCTATCATTGCGATCGTGGAAGTGCTGGTGCTGTCTCTGGCGGCCAGCGGCCTGTTAAAAGTGGGCGGACATTAAATCAGGATAGACATTAATCAGAAAAAACACCATTGCAGGGCGGCTGAAAAGCCGCCCTTTTTGTTTGACATCGTTCATGACGGCTGTTACGATGTTTCTAACTTGAATAACTGAGCCTTTTGCAAATGTCCCAAGCCCGTCATTCTCGCAGCGATTCTGAGCGGGAATCTGGTTCTAACTGCTTGAATAACCATATCCCCGATTGAGGGCCCCCCGATTAAAACATTCGAGGGCAAGATTCGGGGCCTGCCCCCGCATGAATCAAGCGGGGGATGACAAACAGTTTTGCAAGAGCCTCAGTATTTCGTACACTGATTAATCATTCAAAGGCGCTGATCGTGAAAGAACGAATCAACCTTCTTCGTGAGTTTTCCGTCCCGCTTCTGGGCGGTGTTATCCTGGCGCTTGCCTGGGCCAATGGCGCACCGGAGAGCTACGACCGTTTCTTGCACGGCCGCTTGCTCGGTCCCCTCAGTTTTTATTTCCTGACCAATGATATTTTCATGGTCTTTTTTTTCGGCATCGCCACGGTGGAGATCACCCAGAGCTTCCTGCCGGGAGGAGACCTTTATCCCGTTAGCAAGTCGGTTAATCCGCTGCTGGCGACCGCAGGGGGGGTGGTCGGTCCAGCCCTTGTCTACCTGATGCTCAATCAGGTTATCGGCGCACCCGAACTGCAGCGCGGGTGGGGGATCGTGACGGCGACGGACATCGCCTTTGCGTGGCTGGTTGCACGGTTGATCTTTGGCAAGAACCATCCGGCAATTTCATTTTTGCTCCTGCTTGCCGTGGCCGACGACGGCATTGGCCTTGCCATTATCGCCCTCTTCTACCCTGATCCCCGATTTCCCATAGAACCACTATGTCTCTTGCTGACGCTGGCAGGAATGCTGATCGCCTATGCGCTGAGGACGCGGCGGATCAGTTCATACTGGCCTTATATCCTCATAGGTGGTGTTCTCTCCTGGGCCGGACTGTTCATGGCACATCTCCACCCGGCGCTTGCGCTGGTCTTTATCATTCCGTTCCTGCCGCACGCGATGGTTGAAAAAAAGCACCTCTTTGAGGAGGACATTGATGACCGTGCGGCCATGGCTCAGTTCGAACATGAGTGGAAGATCATCGTCGACTTCGGACTTTTCCTGTTCGGCCTCGCCAACGCGGGAGTTGGATTTTCCCAGGTCGGCACGGTCACCTGGCTGGTGTTGCTGTCGCTCCTCGCAGGAAAGACCGCGGGAATTTTCGCGTTTGGCAGTATTGCCGTTCTGCTCGGTTTTCCGATGCCCCGGGGCATGCAGAAGAAGGAGCTTCTGGTCGTGGGGATCATTGCAGGCTTCGGGTTTACCGTGGCACTGTTTGTTGCGGGGGTGGCCTTCATCGATCCGGTGCTTCAGGGCGCTGCAAAGATGGGGGCCATGCTGAGCTGCGTTGCTGCGCTGATCGCCGTGATGGCGGCGAAGTTGTTGAAGATAAGAAAAGCCGGATGAACGTAAAGGGATTTGAATTTAGTCTTGACAAAACGGCCTATTGGAATATACTGCAAAAACGTAACACGGCGTTGTTGAACGCCTGATTTTTGACAAAGCGGGAATATATTTTGATAGAAACGGAACATTTTCTTCTTTCGGGGATCTTATTTTTTGCAGTGGGTGCGGTCATCGCACTCGTACCAGCCGGAAAAACCAGAACAACCTCCTATCTCTTCTCCCTCTTCGGGGCCTTAAGTTTTCTTGCGATCGGCATATATCTTACCGTTGCGCCTTCAGTAACCTACCAGGCCCTGTCTGTGTCATCGGTGTTCGAGTTTTCCTTCCGCGGCGATGCGCTGGCCGGCTTCTTCATGATCACGATATCGCTGGTCACCTTCGCAGTATCAATATACTCCATCGGATTTACGCGTACCTTCCGGCATGCGGGTCTTATGGGGTTCTTCTATAACACCCTCATCCTGAGTCTCTACGCCGTGGTACTGTCGGCAAATATCTTTACCTTTCTGATCTCCTGGGAAACGATGGCGATCGCATCCTACTTTCTCGTGACCTTCGAACGGAACGAGAAGGCCGCGCGCGCCGGCCTGTTCTATGCGGTCATGACCCACATCGGGACCGCATTCATCATAGCGCTTTTCTTTATCCTCTACCGTTACACGGGAAGGATGGACTTCGAAGGGATGAAGGCGGGGCTCTCCGGGATCCCGGTAAGTGTGAGATCGATCATCTTTATTTTTTCCGTCATCGGTTTCGGAACCAAGTCGGGAATCATCCCGCTTCACACCTGGATCCCCCGGGCATACGCGGTGGTGCCGTCGAATATCGCCGCCATCATGTCCGGACTCATGGTAAAGATGGGCATCTACGGATTGATCCGGATCTGCATGGATGTGATGGGGCAGGGGCCTGAGTGGTGGGGGATCGCGCTCATCTGTGTCGGCGCGGTCTCGGCGATCCTCGGCATTCTCTACAGCCTGATCGAGAACGAGGTGAAGCTGTTCCTTGCTTACTCCAGCGTGGAGAACATCGGGATCATCCTGCTGGGCGTCGGCGCCGCCATGATGTTCAAGAGCAACGGATTCTACGCGTTGTCGTCGCTGGCGCTTACCGCGGCCCTTTTTCACGTGCTGAACCATGCCTTGTTTAAAAGCGTGCTTTTTCTGGGCGCGGGGTCGGTGATCACCAGCATGGGCAGGAGCAATATGGAAACCATGGGCGGTCTTTTGAAACGGATGCCGTACACCGGTTTCTTCTTTCTGGTCGGTTCACTCTCGATCTGCGCGCTTCCCCCGCTGAACGGGTTCGTGAGCGAATGGCTTACCTATCAGTCTCTGCTTCTCGGTTTTCAAGTCCCCTCGGTGACCGCGAAGATCGTGTCGCCGCTCGGCGGGGCGGCGCTCGCGCTCACCGGCGCCCTTGCCGCGGCGGGCTTCGTGAAGGCCTTTGGCATCTCATTTCTCGGCATGCCGAGGAGCGCTCAAGCAAGGGAGGCAAAGGAGACGTCGATTACGATGATACTGGGAATGGCATTGCTTGCCGTTCCGTGCCTCCTCTTCGGCATTTTTCCCGCAACCGCGATATCTCTTCTGGCTTCCGCTGTCTATGGCGTCACCGGCGCATCCACCCTTGTCTACCAGCAAGGCGTTCTTGGCATACCGCAGACATCGGCGACCCTGTCACCGGTCGCGATCCTGATCACCATGGCCGTGATGCTGCTTGCGGCGCTGCTTTTCATCAGGATCGTCGGAGGACAAAGAAAGATCGTGTATGCCGATTCATGGGACTGCGGTATCCGGGGGCTTACCTCGCGGATGCAGTACACGGCCACGGCATTCACCAAACCGCTCAGGATCATCTATAAGCGCATCTATCTTCCGAGCAGAGACCTGAAGGTGTCCTATCTCATCAAGCCTTTTTTTGTGAAGTCAATTCGGTATGGCGGCGAGATCACGCCGTTCTTCGACCGATATGTGTATGAGCCGGTCACCAGATTCATACAGATCGTTGCGGGCAACGTAAAGCTGCTGCAGTCCGGCAGTCTTCAGCTCTATCTGGGATATATTCTGATCACGCTGATTGTGTTATTGATCTTTGGAACATAGCGGGGGCGGCGCAACGACATGGAGTATTATCAGTTTCTCATAATCATCATCTTTTCACCGCTGGTGAACGGGTTGATCAAGACGTTCAAGGCGGAGATGCAGGGCAGGAAGGGGCCCGGCGTGCTCCAGTCCTACTATGATCTCCTGCGTCTTTTCAAAAAAGACATGGTGGTTTCCACGGTCACGTCGTGGATATTCAAGGCCGCACCGTATATCGTGTATGCGTCGATGGTGGCCGCGGCCATGATCGTTCCGGTGATCACCACCGCATCAGCCTTTGACGTGATGGGAGATATCATTGCGCTTATCGCGCTCTTTGCCCTGGCCCGGTTCTTCATGGCCCTTGCCGGTCTTGATGCCGGGACGGCCTTTGGCGGCGAGGGAAGCAGCAGGGAAATGACCGTTGCGATCCTGGTGGAGCCCATGATGATGCTCGCCCTCTTCACTGCCGCCATAGCGGCAGGATCCACGAACATCGCGCGCATTGCCGGGGCGCAGGGCATTGCCTATTCACCATCGCACCTGCTGGCCTTGGCCGCGTTCATCGTGGCGATCATCGCTGAAACGGGCAGAGTGCCGGTTGATAACCCGGACACGCATCTTGAACTTACGATGATTCACGAAGGCATGATCCTCGAATATTCCGGCAAATATCTGGCCCTTATGGAATGGGCGCACTCAATAAAGCAGATGGTCCTGTTCACGCTGGCAGTCGATGTTTTCATCCCCTTCGGGATGGCGCATGCTGCAGGCGGCTTGGGCATGGCTGCCGCTTCCGGCATGTACGCGATCAAAATGCTCTCAATGTGTGTGCTGATGGCCGCCGTGGAGTCCACGCGCGCGAAGGTGAGGTTCTTCCAGCTTCCGTCGATCCTTGGCGGCGCCTTTGTGCTTGCGTTCCTGTCGCTCGTGACGCACATTATGATGGGGAAATAGCGACATGCGGAGCGTGTCGCTATTGGAAATTGAAGATTGGAAATTGTAAAGTGTTAGATACGAAATCATCGCAAAATCACTTATCACGGCAAAGAAGAAAAAATGAGTGAATTAAAAATTTTAAATTTCCAATCTTAAATTTCCAATTTCCAATGGAGCGCCGCGACATGAAATCCTGGCTTGAAGCTTTTTCCATAATCGATTATATCTCCGTCGGTATTCTCCTGACGGCGGTGACCCTGAACGCCTTCAAGAGCATCGAGTCATACGTGAAGGCGTACACCATCAATTCATGGCTGCTGTCCGGCCTGATCGCCGTGGTGGCGGTCCTCGCAGGCGAGACACACCTGTATATCGCTTCGTTCCTGACCCTTGCAACGAAGGGTATCATTATCCCGCTCTTCCTGCGGAGGATAGTCCGCCAGATGCGGGTGACCCACGAGGTGCAGCCGTATATCAGCAATACCCTTTCACTTGCCATATCGGGCGTTCTGGTTGCCGTGGTGTATGCTTCGCTGAAAGACGGCATCTTCGTCACCGGTTTTTCGAGGAATGTTCTCCAGATATCCATAGCCGTGATCCTCATCAGTCTGTTCATCATGATCACGAGGAAGAAGGCGCTGACGCAGGTGCTTGGACTGCTGTTCATGGAGAACGGCCTCTTTCTGGCCGGTTTTTCGCTGACCTTCGGCATGCCCACGATGATTGAACTCGGCGTGCTGTTCGACATGCTCATGGGCGTGATCATTATGGGGATCTTCGCCATTCAGATCAAACGGGCCTTTGCTTCCGCGGACCTGGACAAGCTGACGGTGCTGAAAGGATAGTACAGAGTTCGGAGTACGAGGAATTATTTACAGTCTCATAATTGTATTTACATATATTTCGAATATCAAATAGATTGTCATCCCCGAATGATCCTATCGGGGATATGGTTTAATACCAGATTCCCGATAAAACCTTCGGGAATGACAGCTTTAGAATCACGTTCGTGTTGCTTCTATTTTCAGAAGATTATTAAATGATTGCCATACTAATAATACCGATCCTTACCGCAGTCATCTGCTATAACGTGCGGAATCCGCGCGTCGTAGGCTACGTGAGCCTTGCCGGGACGGTTGCGCTCGCAGGGTACGCGTATCCGATAATTGTTGCTTCGCTCACCGCGTCGGTTTCCGATATGAGCGGCGCGTTCTCCATGGACGCCCTTTCGGGGTATATCATGTCGCTCGTGATATTCCTGAGCCTTGCCTCGGCCATCTACTCCATCAGCTATCTTGAGCACGAGTACGAAACGGGACTGATGAACCTCCGCGGCGTGAGGACCTACTACGGACTGTTCCATCTCTTTGTCTTCACGATGCTGCTGGTCTGCATGGCGAACAACCTTGCCGTCATGTGGATCGGGATCGAGGCAACGACCATCGTGTCCGCGCTCCTCATCGGTCTCGGTTTCCACAAACGGCCGCTGGCAATCGAGGCCGCGTGGAAGTACATCATCCTGTGCACGGTCGGCATCACCTTTGCCCTGCTCGGCACATTCATTACCTACTACGCGTCCACGTCGGTCATGGGGACCGAAGGCGCGCTCAACTGGACCGTGCTCCGCGGCGTTGCCCGTAAGCTCAATCCCGAGACCATGAAGCTCGCCTTCATCTTCGTGCTGGTCGGTTACGGCACCAAGGCCGGTCTGGCGCCGGTGCACAACTGGCTGCCCGATGCCCATAGCCAGGCGCCGAGCCCTATCAGCGCCCTGCTATCGGGGATACTGCTCAACACCGCGTTCTACGGGATCATGCGCTTTGTCATGATCGTCGAACCGTCGACGGGCAGCGCCTTTACCGGCAACCTGCTGATCATCTTCGGCCTTATCTCCCTCGGCATCTCGGCGATCTTCATCCTGGTACAGGACAATTACAAACGGCTCCTTGCCTACAGCAGTATCGAGCACATGGGCATCATTTCGCTCGGTATCGGCATCGGCGGGCCGATCGGCATCTACGGCGCGCTCCTGCACATCCTTAACCATGCGCTTGCGAAGCCGCTCATGTTCTTCGCTTCGGGAAAGATCCAGTCACGTTTCGGGTCCACCAACATCGCCAACGTGAGCGGAGTGCTCACGTCCATGCCGCTCCTGGGTACGCTGACCTTCATCGGTGCGTTGTCGCTCTCCGGTACGCCGCCGTTCAATATCTTTGTGAGCGAGTTCACGGTCTTGAAGGCCGGCGTGGACAGGGGTCTGTGGTTCGTGGTGGCCCTTTTCCTGTTCTTCGTGGTCATTGTGTTCTACGGAGTGCTTTCCGGCTTCGGAAAGATGCTGTTCGGGAAACCCGGGGAACCCGGTTCTGCTGATCCCGGCCATCACCACGCTGCAGGATCTAAACTCGGGAATATGCTCGGCACGAGCGTTATGATCGTGATGGCAATTGCGATCGTGGTGATGGGTGTCAAGGTCCCCGGGTTCATCGACGAGACCATCAGGACCTGCGTTCAGATCCTTGGAGTGAATTGATGGAAATGGTTTTCAAAAAAGCGGTCAGGACCAATGAATTTTTGAACGAGTCCTGTCTTGAGGTCAAGCGCGATGATTTCAAGGACATCTGTCTTTATCTGTCCGAAGAGAAGCATGCCCTGCTGCGGCTCATGTTCGCGACCGATGAGCGTGAGCGGGACGGACTGTTCAGGGTCTCTGTTGTGTTTACCGTGCCCGGCGTGGACCGGTTCTTCCGCATTGTTCTGCCAATGAAGGAATCCGATCCCCGGTTCCCGTCGCTGACACCGCATATCCCCGCTGCCCACTGGTACGAGCGCGAGATCAGGGATATGTTCGGCCTCATCCCGGAGGGCCATCCAGACCAGCGCAGACTTGTTTTTCACGAGGCCTTCCCCGCGGGTTCTCATCCGCTTCGCAAAGACTGGTCCATTTCCGGATCGGATCTCAAAGAGTGGGGTGAGGGGATATTGCAAAAGGTCCCCCATCCGTTCATGGAGGTTGACGGCGAAGGCATCGTCGAGATCCCCGTCGGACCGGTGCATGCGGGCATTATCGAACCCGGACACTTCAGGTTCAGTGCCGTGGGAGAGACGATCTTCTTCCTCGAACCACGATTGTCCTATACGCACAAGGGTACGGAGAAGCATTTCGAAAAGCTCGGGTTTGTCGAAGGCGTGAAGCTCGCTGAACGCGTGTCAGGCACCTCTTCCTTTTCGCACGGGGCGGCGTACTGCATGGCTGTTGAGCGGATGACGGGCGTCGAGCTCACTGAAAAGGCGGCAGCGGTCAGGACCCTTGTTCTCGAGCTCGAACGCCTCTACAACCATATCGGCGATATCGGGAACATGTGCGCCGGAACAGCGTTAGCCTTGGGATATATGAACGGCGCGGTCATCAAGGAACAGCTCATGCAGCTCAATGAACGGCTCGCGGGCAGCAGGTATCTGCGCGGCGTGAACGTGATCGGCGGCGTCACGAAAGATGTCTTTGCCCGGGCCGATGATATTCTCAAGACCCTCGATATTGTCACCCGGGAATACAAGGAGCTTATGAAATTGCTGCTCGGCTCGGTCTCGCACATCGAGCGGCTGCAGAACACCGGGCGCCTGTCGAAGGACCTCGCGCGGAAGTTCGGCGTCACGGGTGTGGCTGCCCGCGCATCGGGCCTGACAGACGATATGAGGAAGGCCCATCCCCATCTGCTCTACGACCGTCTGATCTTTGAATCGCATACCCTGGAAAAAGGGGATGTGTTTGCGCGCATGATGATCAGGGCCGAAGAGACGGAATGTTCCATCTCCATGATCCACGAGCTCATCGAAAGCGGGTATAAGGGCGAACTGATCGTTCCGACGAAACAGGCCGCGCCGTATGCCTCGTCGCTGGGATATGTTGAATCGCCGCGGGGATCGCTCTTCTACTGGGTCATGGCGGACAAGGACGGGAAACCGCTCCGGGTGAAGCTCCGCTCGCCGTCGTACTGCAACTGGCCCGCAGTGCCTTTCGCTGTCCACGGGAATATTGTGCCGGATTTCCCGCTCTGCAACAAGAGCTTTAATTTGTCGTATTCGGGGACGGACATGTGAGAGGCGATTTAGACGACGGACGAGGGACGACGGACGAGAGAAGAGGGACGATGGACGAGAGACGAGGGACGAGAGACGAGGGACGAGAGACGACGGACGGAAGATATAAAATATGCTGAAAGAGATTTTTAAAAATATAATCACAAAAAAGAAAGTCATCCCGTTTCCCGCGGGTTTCAACGTCACCCCCGAGCAGGCGGCGATGATTGTTGACTTTCAGAAAAAGATTGATACAATCTTTAGCAGGTCGCTCCGGATCAGGCATGTCGACGCGGGTTCCTGCAACGCCTGTGAATGGGAATGTACGGCGCTCACTAATCCCATCTACGATGTCCAGCGGTTCGGCATCGATTTCGTTGCGTCACCCCGTCACGCGGATGTACTGCTCGTGACCGGTCCGGTGTCGCGTCAAATGGAGTTGGCGCTCAAAAGAACGTATATCGCGACGCCTGAGCCAAGGCTCGTGATCGCCTGCGGCGACTGCGCAAAGGACGGTGGCATCTATAAGGGAAGCTATGCAGTTGCGAACGGCGTGGCGAACGTCATTCCTGTTGATGGGTATATCCCGGGTTGTCCACCGACCCCTGTGGCGATCCTGCTGGGGCTTTCCCAACTTGTAGATGCATGCACCAAATGAACCTGCTGCAAGTCATCCGCTGTTCGCACATGCACTGATCGGTTTCCAGTAGCCGATGCAGGGCTTTTTGTGGAGTCAGGGACGTGGATTTTTCACCCATCACCTTTATCGCCTCATCTTTCGCAATGCTTCTTTTCTTGCTGGCGCTGACGCCGTTTCTGCGTCTGAACCAGCGGCTTCTCATTACCATAGGTTTTTCCCTTACCACGATAGCTTCCCTGCTGGCCACGATCGCCGGCATCTGGGCGGTATCGAGCGGCATTCCTTACCAGGTCATCGTGCCTTTGGGCCTGCCTGACCTGCCGTTCCATCTGAGGCTTGACCTCCTGTCCGGTTTTTTTCTGGTGGTCGTCGGACTGCTTTCCTTTTTTGTGTCCATCTACTCCATCGGATATGTCAAAGGGTACCTGGGCCACCGGTCCATAACGAGCCTGGTGGTTTTCTATGCGCTTTTCCTCGCCGGCATGCTCCTCGTGGTATTGGCCGATGACGCCTTCTTTTTCCTCATATCCTGGGAGATGATGGCGGCAGCGTCCTATTTTCTCGTGCTCTTCGAGGACGAGAAGATAGAAAACAGGCGGGCGGCGTTCCTCTACCTGGTTGTGGCCCATGTGGGAGCCATTGCGATACTCCTGTCCTTCGGTATCATGGCCGGCCTTGCCACGGGTTTTACCGGATTTGGAAGTTATACGTTCGATGCCATGCGAGAGACCGAACTTCCGGTTGGATGGGCTTCCGTGGCGTTTCTTCTTGCGTTCTTCGGGTTCTCCGCCAAGGCCGGAGTGATCCCCCTCCATGTCTGGCTGCCCGAGGCGCATCCGGTCGCGCCTTCGAATGTCTCCGCTCTCATGAGCGGTGTTATGCTGAAGACCGCCATCTACGGCATCGTGCGCGTCGTATTCGATCTGATCGGCGTTTTCCCCTGGTGGTGGGGCGCCCTCGTTCTGGTGTTCGGGCTGGTGTCCGCGGTAATGGGCGTTCTGTATGCACTGATGCAGCATGACCTGAAGAGGCTCCTCGCGTACCATTCCGTTGAGAACATCGGCATCATCCTCATCGGCATCGGGCTTGCGATGATCTTCACCTCCTTCGATATGTCCCTGCTGGCCGCCCTTGCGCTCATTGCCGGTCTCTATCACACCTTGAACCATGCCATGTTCAAAGGACTGCTCTTTATGGGAGCGGGCGCCGTGCTTCAAGCCACGCATGAGCGGAATATGGAGGAGATGGGCGGTCTCATCCGCTATATGCCCTGGACCGCCGTTCTTTTTCTTATCGGGTGCATCTCAATCTCGGCGCTTCCCCCCTTTAACGGGTTCGTATCAGAATGGCTTACCTACCAGGCCTTTTTGCTTTCTCCCGCGCTTCCCAGCCCGCTCCTGAACCTGCTCATCCCGCTGGGCGCCGCGCTCCTGGCGCTGACAAGCGCGCTGGCGGCCGCCTGTTTCGTAAAGGCATTCGGCGTGACCTTCCTGGGTCACCAGCGCGGACAGCATCAGGGCCAGGTCCACGAGGTGCGCTGGTCCATGCGCATCGGCATGCTGCTGGCGGCACTCACCTGTCTTGTCCTCGGTGTCATGCCCACGTTCATGATTAAATGGATGGACCCCATTGCCGAAGATCTGGTGGGCGGCACGATCGCCGCATCGGCATCCGGTTTCGGCTGGATGTGGCTCACGCCGATCGCCGCTGAACGGGCCTCGTATTCGGCGCCTATCGCTTTTTTGGGCATCCTGTCGGTCGTGGTGGCTACCTATCTGCTGCTCCATACGCGCCCCGGCGCCATCCGCCGCGTACCGCTTTGGGACTGCGGATTCGAAAAGATCACCAACCGGATGCAATACACGGCAACCTCGTTTGCCATGCCTCTTCGGAGGATTTTCGGCTATCTCTTCAACATCAAGGAGCACGTACGTCAGCTTCCGCCGGCGACCCATCCGTCCTTCCCGGAACGGCTGCATTACCATCTCAAGGTGAGGGACCGCTTCTGGGGCTGGTTGTACCAGCCGGTCGTTGACGCAAGCTTCTGGCTTTCGAGACGGATCGGAAGGATGCAGCATGGTCATATCCAGGTTTATCTCATTTATTCGTTCGTGACGATCGTCGTGCTGCTGATATTTTTGAGGTGAATAAAAACGTTTCATTGCGGAGGCATAGAGACATATTAATCGTCTCAAAATAGAAACACTATGAACGTGATTCTAAGACTGTCATTCCCGAAGGTTTTATCGGGAATCTGGTGTTAAACCATATCCCCGATGGGAGCCCCCCGATTACAAATTCGAGGGCAAGATTCGGGGCCTGCCCCCGCATGAATCAAGCGGGGGATGACAATACATAGGGCCGCCCCTACACATTGCACCGTGTTCATCCGTGATTAAGGAGTTTTGTTTGACTATCAATCCGTTCATCATAGAGATACTGCAGATCGTTCTTCTCCTTGCCCTTGCTCCGCTCTTTGCCGGCTGGGTGAAAATGGTGAAGTGCTGGATCCAGGGCCGCACGTCTCCCAGTCTGTTCCAGCCCTACCGGGACATCAGAAAACTCCTGTCCAAGGACGTGATACTGGCCGAGAACGCGTCGTGGATCTTCCGCTTTACGCCCTATCTGGTGTTCGGCGTATCGGTCATGGCGGGAGGCATCATCCCGATGCTGTCAATCGACCTGCCGTTCTCTGCCACGGCAGATGTCATTGCGCTCGTGGCGCTCTTTGCCATCGCACGCTTCTTTACGGCGCTGGCAGGCATGGACATCGGCACTGCTTTCGGCGGCATGGGTTCGAGCCGGGAGATGACCATCGCCTCTCTGGCCGAGCCCGCCATGCTCATGGCTGTTTTTGCCGTCTCGCTGGTGGGTAAATCCACGTCGTTGTCCCAGATCGTGCTGGTCATCTCGCAGGGGCATTCTTTGCTGAGGCCGTCACTTGTGTTCGCCCTGTTGGCATTCATCCTCATCGCGCTGGCTGAGACGGGCAGGGTGCCGGTGGACAATCCCGCCACCCATCTCGAACTCACCATGATCCACGAAGCAATGATCCTGGAGTATTCCGGCAGACATCTGGCGCTCATCGAATGGGCAGGCATGATGAAACTCTTTCTCTTTGTCGTTCTGGGGATCGCGTCCTTTTTCCCGTGGGGCATTGCGATGAATGATGACTTGACGGCGATCGCCTCCGCGTTTCCCATCCTGCTGCTCAAACTCGGGTTTGTGGGGGCGGCCCTGGTGCTGATCGAGACCGGCATGGCGAAGATGAGGATATTCCGTATTACTGAATTCCTGGGGACCGCGTTCCTGTTCGCAACGCTTGGGATGCTTTCGTATTTTATGCTGGAGTGACGCTTACGCGATTGCAAAATGAAAAGTGCAAAATGCAAAATGTCAGAAGAACCACTGTAGGTAGCAACATTTGATAAATTTTGCAATTTGCATTTTGCAATTTTCAATTGAACGGAGTTCACCGTGAACATGCAGCTTGCAGCGCAGATCAACAGTCTTCTGGCGGCCCTGATCCTGCTGACGGCCTTCGGCCTTCTGGTGCAGCGCAGGATGAACGGCCTGCTCCATTTGTTCGCTCTGCAGGGGTTCCTGCTTGCGGTGAGCACTGCCACGGTTGGTTATGTGGGCGGGGCGCACCATCTCTACATCTCGTCCATCTTGACGCTCTCCATGAAGGTCATTGTGCTGCCGTACATCCTGCATGTCCTGATACAGAAATTGAGGATCCACAAGGAAGTGGAGACGGTCGTGAAGATCCCCACCACGATGCTGATGGGGATAGCCCTGGTGATCTTCTCTTATCATCTGACGGCTCCGATCAGGGAGCTTTCAACACTCGTGACCCGGTCCACGCTCGCGGTGGCCCTCGCTACGGTCATGCTCGGTTTTCTGATGATGATCACGCGGCGGCACGCGGTCACCCAGATCATCGGGTTCCTCGCCATGGAGAACGGACTCCTGTTCGCTGCAACCAGCGCGACCTACGGCATGCCCCTGGTGGTCGAGCTCGGCGTGGCTCTGGACCTGTTGATCGCGGCGTTCATTTTCGGAATGTTCTTCTTTCACATCAGCACCACCTTTGACAGTCTGGATGTGGACCAGATGGCGAGGTTGAAGGAAGAAGATTGACTAAAGTTCCCTCGCCCCTTGAGGGAGAGGGCGGAGGGTGAGGGGTAAGGCTACATTTTTGAAGTTAATGAACCGCACCGAGGGAATACTTGTGTCATGCACACGATCCTGTTATATTAACTGTATGCTTTTAGGAGGGGATCATGTCAAGAACGAATATTGATATAGACGATAAATTATTAAAGGAAGGTCTCAAGATCACTCATTTGAAAACGAAAAAGGAGTTGGTGAATTACGCATTGGAGGAATTGATTAAAAAAGAGAGAAGAAAGCGTATCCTGGACCTCGAAGGCAAGATCCAGTGGGAGGGTAACCTACGCCAGATGAGAGCGGACAGGGTATGATCCTTTTGGAGGTAATCGAGGAATGCAGAGCCGCAAGTCATAATACTAATACGTATAGCTCATAGAGCGAGGTGGTTAAACATGAAAACGATAAAAGTTTCGATTCCGGACAAACTGGGAGCCGAGGTGGATAACTATGTAAAGAGCGGATGGTTTACGGACGAAGCCGACCTTTTGCGGGTCGCTTTGCAGGAGTTCATCCGCCATAACCGCTTGAAGCTCATGGACCAGTTCATGAAGGAAGATATAGAATGGGCGTTGAAAGTGAAAGCGGGAACAAAGTGAAACGCATAGTGTCCAACACCGGACCGATATTGCATCTCGCCGAGGCAGGCATTCTCGAATTGCTCCAAAAGGCCGGTTCCGTCAGTATTCCCGGCGCTGTCCATGTCGAGCTGAGCAATCTTCTACGTCCCGCTTGGGACCGGCAGAAACCGGCATGGCTCCACGTTGAAAAGCTTACAGAAGAAGAAATCAATCAAGCGAGATCATTCTCACTCGCCGGCCTTCTGGATTATGCGGAGGCTGAGGCCGTTCTTCTTGCAAAACGGCTCAATTCAGACTGGTTTATCACGGATGACACTGCCGCCCGGATATTATCCTCTTCCTCAGGCCTCGAAGTCCATGGGTCGTTGGGTATCGTTTTATGGTCGGCGGCTGTCGGCCATCTGGATTACGACGGCGCCAGCTCCGCTCTGGAAAAATTGTCCCACACATCGCTCTGGATATCGAAGAACATCATGTCGGACGCGCACGGAGCGCTGAAGAAGATGTTCGAGGCAAAGTGATTTTTTCATCGCAGATATCCGATGGAATCAGAAGCCCGTGGGAGGCGCTCTACGGAAAATAAAATTGATGCCGTGAAATTGATGCGCGACATTCGGGCGAAATTGGGGGAGAAATACGCCAAGTTCCAAAAAGATGAATTGCGGGAGTTAAAGGGGAAGTTCGGATATTTGAAAAAGAAAAAAGATGTCGCTCATGCGAGATAATAATGCCGGTTCTAAATATGCCCGGCTTCAGGTCGAGAATAGGCGATAGATAGGCTAAATGCACGTCGGGTATCAACGCCCCGCTGTCGTATCACCAGCAGACGTTAATCCAGATGGGTGACTGGTACAGTGAAGAACTGATACCGAACTGAATGAAACTACGGCAATGGTAAAGTAATCGATGACTGCATAAACATCGATGAGAAAATTTCTTTTTCTCGTCATGGGGTGGACTTTTGCACTTGACAGGGAGCCTTCAAATGGGTGACCCTAAAGACCCCAAAGTTCTTATAGCCTAGAATCAGAAAGATTGCACACTACTATGAATGAAAATTAATTAATAAGGAGAGACTAATTAATGAAATATTTTAGCCATAGAATCATTTTTATGATATTTTTTATTAGTTTGCTACTGCCTATGCAATCTATTTTTGCCAGAGATATGCAATTTGACAGTAAGGCTAATGGACGCATTTTAATTTCTAAGAATTTTGATTACACTAAAAAGAATGTAGCAATATCAATAGAGTTAAGACTCAGCTATGACCAAATATTGTTTCAAGAGATATTGGCACAAGAACTAATGTCGAATGGATACACTGTGATCGAACGAGTGCAGTTTGATAAGATACTACGCGAATTGGCGATGGATCAAACTGGATTGGTAAAAGAAAAAGAGCAGTCAACTAAAGAAGCAATAAATCGCGACGGCAAGGAGCCAGTGAAAAAGGAATTTACGAAAAGCGACCTAAAAAAACTGGGAGAGGTGCTGGGCATTTCGCATATGATATTTTTTGGGTTAGTAGATGATTACTATGCATATATTAGAATTGTCAACCTCGAAACCGCTGAGATAGTCGTAAGCGCATTTATTAACGGGATTGCAAAGCGTGAAGATATTCAAAATCCAGTGATAATCAGGTCAATAGTAAAGGCAATAGCAGCATCACAAAAAATAACCAAGGCTGCCAGTGCTAAGGATATTTCTGTTAATTATTTCGCTAATAAAACGTTGTTCGACAAATTTGTAGAAGGTAACCAGCATAAAGAAGTCATTTACCAAGAAATAATCGGTGAACCCTATGTTGTCGTGTATGTTAATTAGATTTTCTTCATCTTGTCTTCTTCAAGCAGCTGGTAGGTCGGATAGAGCAATGCGAAATCCGACGTAACAACGTTGAACGATCTTTACGAAGAGTTATTTTGAATAGGTTGGGTTTCACTTCGTTCTACCCAACCTATGACTAAGTTCAATGGGCCGCAATAGAATATGGAACTGTATAATAAAACATTTCTTGCAGAATTGAAAATTGACGAGGGTGGTGTCTTTGCCTCTGGTTTCTCCAAGAACCGGTTGCCTTGGGGAACTATCGTTGGCGTAATTGGCTACAGAAAAAAGAAACTTCTTGGGCGATTCTATCACATCGGCATTGCAGTACAAGATGATAACAACTCTGAAATTAAACATTTCAGTCCGCTTGTGACCAGTGACATCTGGAAATACCTGTATTTTCTTGAATCAATAGCACGACATTTAATTGATAATCACAGGGCTATAGGTGGCAAAACATGGTGTGCACGACCGCTAGACAAAGAAGGCCGCATTATCGAAGACAATGATCTATATCGAGCGTATGTCCTTTGTCGCATACTGTCCGACAGGATCGGGGTTTCCTGGTTTGATCATACACAGGAGGAAGAAGGAGCCGTTTCTTTGACTTATTTAAGCAAACGATTGATTAAAAATGGCACTGAGTGTCAGCAGCTATCTGATGCTCTTGAGAAAACAAGATTTTCAATTCAAGAAGATGGCTCGATTAATATGTTTACGTCTACAGGGTATAGAATTCTTAATGATGCCAGATTATTAATATTATCAAAGAAGTCCCAATAAACAAATCGAGCGGACGCGAGATAAACAGGTTTTAACTTTGGCATGAGTGCTTGCACGCGCCGCCCCGTTAGACGTTTATATAAACGCAGGAGCTTCATGGGACTATTAGGCCGGTTCTTTGGCAGAGCCAAGAGCAAGCAAACGGATTCATCGCTAACTCCAGAAGTTGCCGAAAAAATCGTTAACGACTACGGTGCAGTTTTGGCATCGGCGGTACCCGCTCCCGGGTGCGTGGCAGATGAACGCAAATTGCCGCACCCGAAGGAACACATTAAACAGGCACTTGTGTTTGCGCTTTGCATGACTAAAGAACCGCAGATGAGGGAGCAATTGAAAATCGCTTACATCACGCTCGCTGATTGGCAGCAAGGTGTTGGAGACGCGGCAGTAGGTCTTGACCTCACAAAGATGGATTTGAACGCCGAGCCCGACGAATTGGCAAAGCAGATCATGTCACAGGGCGCCGATGTTGAGAAATGGTTGCAGAAGGTAAAGGCCGAGCAGGAGTCCTTAAGGGGTGAGTTACAGAAGCGCGGTCTATGGTGACAGCACAACGTCTGGCCACACAATCGACAGCGACACTTCGTAAACGCGGCTTCGCGCGCTGCGTGCGCGTTAAAGCGAAGGCTATCCAGCTTGCAAACAATTGGAGAAGAGCATGCCTGTACCGTCTGATTGGTCTCAGCAACTGAGAGAGTATGTGAATGGATTTAAATCTCTGGAAGGGCTCGACGCCGAATTTTATCTAGGTAACAGCTATTTAGATAAATTCGCACTTGCTGAAGAAGCAACGTCTTGGCAGGAGTTGCTCCAATGGGTAAACGAGTTGCAAGGCTCGTGGTGCTTTCGCGGGCAACGCGAGTCTTCGTGGTCACTTGACACATCTCTGGACAGGGCTATTAAGTTTGAACATTCAGATGCTTCAGGGTCCGGCCATTACTATCGGGACAGAGAAGCCGAACAACGCGATTTACTGTTTCGCTTCCAGCAGCAAGCTCATCATCACATTGTCCATCTTCCATCGATGGATGACCACAGTAGCTGGCTCGCACTCATGCAACATCATGGTGTGCCAACCCGACTTCTGGATTGGACAAAATCGTCATACGTTGCGTTGTACTTCGCCATCGCTGATGAACCTCAGGAGGAATGCTCTGCAGTCTGGGCAATAAATCTTGATTGGTTAAAGAATAAGGGGCGAGAGTTACTGGGATCGGAAACCGCAACTGCGGCACTGGATGATGTTGAGACCATATCTATATTTTTGAACAAACTTCTTTCGCAAAAAAAACCAGTTATTGTTCAAATTGATCCTTTAAGAATTAATGAACGCATGGTAGCTCAACAGGGTATTGTTCTATGTAAGCTGCTACATTTTTGGCTATTCGATAGAGTTCTAGTGCACATGATGAGCAGTCCCGACGTGCCAGACCAACCTGTTCTCAGAAAAATCATAGTGGGAAAAAGCCTAAGGATCGATTTTTTGAGACATCTTCGGGAGATGAATATTCATAGTGCCGCGCTCTACCCTGGTCTCGATGGATTTGGCAAGTCTCTTAAGCTCGACTTGGAGATAAAGGTTAAGACCGAGCAACCATAGATTTATAGCCGGTAGGTTGGGCAAAATGCCTCACCTTGCCCAACAGAATTCAAAAGACGTTGGGCTGTGATGCGTAGCCCAACCTACAAACTGATATAATTGCAGCTCGTAGCTTATTAAGAGAATGATCAAGGAGGAGAAAATAATTATGATTGCTCGATGCTTGTTATTTTTATCTATGATTTTATTGCTTAGTTCGTGTAGCAGCACACTGGGGCATAAATGGAGATCAGAGCATAGACACTCTTCGATTGTACGTAGTGGTATTTTAGAACAAACAATCGATAAGCAGGCATTTATAGACGTGTGGGGCGATCCAGATAGAACAAAAACCATTTCAAGCGAAGAGTATGTAAGTGCTAGTTGGGGCGGTGCTCGTGGAGGATTATTTAAGGGCAAAGATACACTCGAAGTTTGGTCTTATGAAAAAATCGGCATAGAGTTGGTATTTAACGAACATGGTCTTGTGGGTTGGCGTACAGATAGAACAGTTCGGGAATTAAAGGCAGCGGCTAGGCCACTACCTGAATAAAGGGGAATTGTCCCAATTTTAACATTTTAGAGGGCGGATAGTTGGACAAGTGCGGATTATCGAGGATTTGATCGCTTTGAAGTTGGTAGCCGGTAGGTTGGGCAAAATGCCTCACCTTGCCCAACATCTTTCGATGACGATAAGTTGGGCTTTATGAAGAAACTATTCAGATGGTAGGTCGGATAGAGCAATGCGAAATCCGACGTAATAACGTTGAACGATCTTTACGAAGAGTTATTTTGAATATGTTGGGTTTCACTTCGTTCTACCCAACCTACGATTGGTTAAAGACCAGGGGGGGTATCTTGAAATGTTAAAATGGGTCAGTGAAAATACAAGCCTTATACAAGCGATTTCAGCAATTGTTCAAACGAGCATTGCAGCTCTAATGCTATGGACGCTTATGCAAAATACGAAATTATTCAACCTTGCAAATCGTCAGTTAGAATCCACAATTAATCCAGTTCTAACACCACAAATGTTTGGTACTACAATACGCCTGACAAATGATGGCTCGATCGATATTAAACAGATATATAAGACTGCGGTAATTGGCGGTTGGTTTGATAGTAATAAGAACAAAATATTAGGGTACCAAATTTCACGAATGTATCAACCCGTGAAGGAATCTCTGTCACCAGGAGAAAGCTTCGATATTGATGTAACAGCACATCTAATTCCCATTCCTACAGGTCAAGCTAAAAACCTGGAAGCTGGAATGAATATTTACGGTATTGTTTTGGTGTATAGACGATCAGCCGATATGAAACCCTTTGTAAAATTCCTTCCTTTTATTGCGGAAAGTCTCCCAGGAAAAGACGTTAAAACTGAGAAGGCCAATTTTGCCATGCCGCTGTTTCCTTCTTATGGATCTTCGGAAGCGGGTCCATCAGACAAAATATATTCCCGATGGGTTGAGGATGCTAGGGCAGAGCTCTTAACTCTTTATAAGGAGAAGGTAGCTCCGGTGGAAATTCAATAGAAAGCTCCGCAGTTAGTGTTGTTGGATCGAAAAACAGCAATAATTTTAACTATTCGGGTCAGCCGTCACACCGCTCACTCAGGGTGTTAATTGCAATTCTACTGTACCTGTTTTAAACGTATCGAGGTTTTATGTCTCTTCTCATCCTCTTAATCGTTCCTCTCATCGCAGCCCTGGCGCTCGCCTTTATCGGCGACCGGAAGTACGCGCCCGAGGTGAACATCCTCGGGTCCGGCGCCACGTTTGTGACGAGCATCGTGCTGGCGTTCGAGGTCTACGAGCAGGGGCCGATACTGGCCGGCGACAATTTCTTCTTCGTTGACGCTTTCAGTGTCTACCTCACCGTGCTCACCGCGTTCGTATCAATGACCACCGCCATATTCAGTCGCCGATATATGCGCCGCGAGCGCGAGCATGGCACGATCGGTTCCAAGCGGATTCGTTTCTATCACGCCATGTTCCAGCTCTTTATCTTTGCCATGCTGCTCTGCCTCCTGACGAACAACGTCGGAATCCTCTGGATCGCCATGGAACTGGCCACGCTCTCCACGGTCCTGCTCGTGTCTCTCTACCGTACGCCCGCGGCCATCGAGGCTGCCTGGAAATATTTTATCCTCTGCGGTGTGGGCATCGCCTTGGCGCTGTTCGGGACCGTGCTCCTGTATTTTGCCGCGGAAAAGGTGCTCGGCGCGGGCGGCGCGGCCCTTCACTGGACGAACCTGAGCAAGGTGAGCGATCAGCTCGAACCGACCATCTTGTCCCTGGCTTTTGTGTTCCTGATGGTGGGGTACGGCACCAAGGTGGGGCTTGTGCCGATCCATAACTGGCTTCCCGATGCCCACAGCGAGGGGCCCACGCCCATCTCCGCGGTACTCTCCGGGCTCCTTCTGAATATCGCGCTGTACGCGCTGGTCCGGTGCAAGGTCCTCGTGGACGGGTCCACGGGCACCCACCATTCCGGGGACATCATGATGGGCTTCGGAATCCTCTCGATCATCGTTGCGTCTTTTTCTCTTCTTCGTCAAAAGGACATCAAGCGGTTGTTCGCCTATTCTTCGATTGAGCATATGGGCATCGCCACGTTTGCCTTCGGTCTTGGAGGTCCGGTAGCGACCTTTGGGGCCTTGCTGCACATGCTGGTCCACAGTTTGACCAAGTCCGCCATCTTCTTCACGGTGGGCCATGCTTCTCAAATGCACAGAACGCAGGACATGGACTCGATCAAAGGTCTCATCAGGGGCAATCCTCTCGTGGGGTGGGGGATGGCGATCGGGGTGATGGCGATCGTCGGCATGCCGCCCTTCGGGGTGTTTACGAGTGAGTTCCTGATCCTCACGGCAACGATCAAGGATGCGCCGCTTCTGGCGCCGTTCCTCCTGCTGGGGCTCGGGGTGTCCTTTGCGGCCCTTTTCCGCAAGGTCCAGCCCATGGTCGCGGGGGAGATACCACCTTATCAGCATTCGATCAAGGCGGCGAATGTCCCGGTGATCCTGCACATGCTGGTGGTACTTGTTCTGGGCCTGTACGTGCCGAAATTTCTTGCCGGCTGGTTCACTACGGCGGTGGAGCTGTTGAAATGACGAGAGACGACGGACGACGGATGAGGCGCGACGGACGTAGGACGTGGGACGTGGGACGAATGACGACGGACGAGAGACGAAAGAATTAATATGAGCAGATTGCAGGATATAGTCATGGCGGCCCTTGGAGCGGATGCGACGCAGGATGGTTCTTTGTATCCTGCATCAGTGGTATCGCTTTCCGTTCCCCGGGAAAAGTTCGCCGTCGCGGCAAAGGCGCTCAAGAAAGACTACGCGTTGCTCGCGGCCGAGTGGGCATCGGACGAGACCCTGTTCAACCGGGGGTTCGGGATCTACGCCTGCTATCGGAAGGAGTCGGAATATCTCATCATAAAGACCACTGTGCCTGTTGATGATCCGACGTTCCCGAGCCTGACGAAAAAGTTTGTTCCCGCGTACCGGTTCGAGCGCCAGATGAGGAGTCTCATGGGCGTCATTCCCATCGGGCACCCGGATCCACGGCCCTGGATAAAGCACGAGGACTGGCCCGAGGACGCCTGGCCGCTCAGAAAGTCCTTTGACGCTTCGAAACGTATGGCGCGGGTTGACGGCGAGTACCGCTGGATCCGTGCTGAAGGAGACGGTGTCTACGAGATAGCCGTGGGCCCGGTGCACGCGGGTATCATCGAGCCCGGCCATTTCCGTTTTCAGGCCATGGGCGAGGATATCATCAACCTTGAAGCAAGACTCGGTTATGTGCACAAAGGGATAGAAAAGCGGTTCGAGTCCATGCCCTGGCATGAGGCGTCCCGCCTGGCCGGCCGGGTTTCCGGGGACACGACCGTGGCGCATTGTCTGGCCTATTCCCGCGCAGTGGAGGCCATGGCGGAGTGCATTCCTCCGGACCGCGCACTGTGGCTTCGGGCGTTGTTCCTCGAACGCGAACGCATCGCCAACCATATTGGCGATCTGGGCGCCATATGCAATGACGTGGCCTTTGCGTTCCTCCTCTATCAGTTTCATCGGCTCAAGGAAATTCTGCTTCGCACGAACCTGACCCTTTTTGGACACCGGTTCATGATGGACCGGATCATTCCGGGAGGGGTGGACGTCGATATCAACGAAGAAGGTGTCGCGAAGGTCCTTTCGGAAATGGACTGGCTTTCAAAGGAATTCGAGCGGCTCGTGATCATCTACGATGAGAACTCCTCCGTCGAAGACCGAGTGAGGGATACCGGTATTCTCTCGTCCGAAAAGGCGCGGGACCTTGGCATGACGGGGTTTGTGGCCCGGGCAAGCGGCTTGAACCTCGATTGCCGTATCCATGATCCCTTTCCTCCCTATGACCGTATCAGGGTTACCATACCGGTGCTCGTTTCGGGCGATGTCCATTCGCGGGCATGGGTCAGGGTGGAAGAGGTGCGTGATTCGATCCGCATCATCCGCGAGATCCTGAAAACCCTGCCGACGAGCAGGATCAACATTCCCCTCAACAGATCGGTCCCGGACAGGTCCGGGTTCGCCGCGGTCGAGGGATGGCGGGGGGAGATCATTTACTGGGTCCAGTCGGGGCCCAAGGGGGAGATCAATCGCTGCATGGTCAGGGATCCGTCGAGCCTGAACTGGCTGGGATTGGAGCAGTGCATCCACGGGAACATCGTCCCCGATTTCCCGGTATGCAACAAGAGCTTTAATCAGTCGTATTCGGGGAATGACTTATGAAGCGCGAGGGACGAAGGACGATGGACGAGGGACGTCGGATGAAGGACGAGGGATGACGGACGACGGACGACGGACGAGAAAGCTTTTTCGTCCATCGTCTTAGCGAACGAAGTGAGCGGTCGTCCATCGTCTCGCATGAATTGCCGCGTCCATCGTCCTTCGGATTTAAAACGGGAGAACCATGATCCGCATTCTTAAACAAGCATTCCGCACCGGCATCGTCACCGAGCCGGTCCCTCCCATCACTGATCCGGAGATCGAAAAGATCGGAGTACGGCTCGCGGAGGTCGTCAAACAGCGCTTCCGGGGAAGCCTCGCGATCCGCCAGGTGGATGCCGGATCATGCAACGGGTGCGAACTCGAGATCCATGCCGTCAACAACGCCATCTACAATTGCGAGCGTTTCGGCATTCATTTTACCGCCTCGCCGCGGTTCGCGGATATGCTCCTGGTCACCGGGCCGGTCTCTCACAACATGGAGATAGCTCTCAAGAGGACCTACAACGCCACACCGACACCCAAGATCGTGGTTGCCGTGGGTGACTGCGGATGCACCGGCGGAATATTCGGCGAGAGTTACGCGTCCCTTGGAAGTATAGACAAGGTCATCCCCGTGGACGCCTGCATCCCCGGCTGTCCGCCTACGCCCACGGCACTGCTCCAGGGAATTCTCAAGGCGCTTGGAGAAGGCCCCTCGCCACGTTCAAAGAAGCCGTAACAGATGCATGATCCGGCCCTGTTCAGAAATCCCCTTCTCTTTGTGATACAATAACAAAATATGGAGATGTTTCCCCGAAGCTGTTCAACTATTCAGCAAGAAAAAAAGGAGGACTTCGCATGATGAAACATTATATCTTAGCAACCCTTGTCTCGTTACTGATCCTATCGGCTATGATCTTTACTCCCGCTGCGAGCAACGCGGGATTACCGCTTCCGCCGCTTCCGCCGCTTATCATTCCCGCTCCACCCCCGGTTTTTCTGATACCGGGAACATATACCTATTTCGCCCCTGAAGTGGAAGTTGATCTGTTCTTTTATGGCGGCTACTGGTACCGGCCCCACGGAGGAGGCTGGTACAGTTCATCGCACTACGGCGGGCCCTGGGGATTTATTGAATCGAACAGGGTCCCGGGTGTCCTGATCAACCTGCCGTCCGGATACCGAAACGTGCCGCCGGGACACGAGCGTATTCCGTACGGCCAACTCAAGAAGAACTGGAAGACCTGGGAACATAATAAACACTGGGATAAGCAAGAGAAGCCGAAAAAGAGCAAGGCATTTGTCAAACAGAAGTCGGGTGACGGAGGGTCGTTTGGAGGCAAATCCGGCAAAGGTAAAAGCAAAGAGAAGGGGAAAGGGAAAGGCAAATGACCTGATCGGTGATCAGGATCATTAAGCATAGCATCAGATCGTTGCCAGTCTATGGGCTCATCGCTGCGCTGTTGGCGTGGGTCTTTTCCCCCGGCTGTTATTCTGCGACGAAAGTCCCCATCGATACGGTCCACTATGATGCAGGGGATGTCAAAGGCCCGCGTCTCCTGTTCGTGTTCCTGCACGGCAACGGGGACCGGAACTCCGTATTCGATAAGGAGGGTTTTGTCACGGCTGTCCGGGCTCGGGGGCTGCCTGTTGACATGATCTCTGTTGACGCCCATATCGGCTACTATATAAACGGAACGATCCTGACGAGGCTCAAAGAGGATGTGATCGATCCGGCCAGGGCACGAGGGTATGAGCGCATATGGTTGATCGGCAATTCGCTGGGAGGTTCCGGATCTCTCTCGTATGTCCGGGAGTACCCGAATGAAATAACCGGCGTTGTTCTGCTGGGGCCTTTCCTGGGAGAACGCCCTCTTATCGAGGAGATCAGACACGCGGGCGGTTTGCTGCGATGGGAGCCTGGCGATGTCATCCTGAAAACCAGGGAAGACGCTGAAAAGCATGTGTGGATCTGGCTTAAGGAGCATGGCCAACAGGGACAATCCAGGGCAGGCGACAAGGATTGCCCGAAGAAGCAGGGATGTGTTCCGAAGATATACCTGGGATACGGCACGAATGATCGCTTCACTTATGCACAGGATCTCCTGGCATCGCTGCTGCCGCCGGAGCAGGTCATCGCCATCGACGGCGGGCATGGCTGGTCCACATGGAAAAAACTGTGGGACCGCTTCCTCGATCAGAATATCTTCGGACCGTGAGGGTCTCGCAGAAGCAATGCGGCGGGCATATTTCCCGCCACTTCTTCTTGATCTGAATCCGATTTTCAGTACAGTTGAATTAACCTGACAAGACAAGACGGAACAAAAGGGCGTCTCTCGCAGAGCACGCGGAGAACGCAGAGTTAAATCAAAACCTTGAGGTCTTGGTTTTAACCCTGCTTATATTTTTTAAGTTTTTCTCAGCGAACTCTGCGCCTCCGCGAGAACAACTGCTTTTGTGGTTTATTCTTTACAGAAACTTATTTCGGGAAGGTGTGGTATATCTGATGGGCGTTTTCGGTGCTTTTTGGGGACTTGCGGGGGTCGCCCTGCTGCTCGGCAGCGCGATATACCGGCTGACGCCGCTGGCGCTCGACGCCTTTGTCTATGACTGGTCCTGGCATCATTGGCTGTCCTTCGCGCTCATGCTGTTTTTCATGGCCTATGCCGAGGGATACCGGGCGTTCCAGCAGGGGTTCTCTCCCCGGGTGGCGGCGCGGGCGCGGTATCTCCGTGACCATCCTGTCGCGCTTCATGTTCTATTCGCTCCGTTCTTCTGCATGGCGTATTTTCATGCGCGGAAAAGACGGCAGATCGTGTCCATCTCGGTCACCGCGGGGATCATCGTCCTCGTTATCCTGGTCCGGTTTCTGCCCCAGCCCTGGCGGGGGATCATTGATGGAAGCGTGGTCGTGGGACTGGCATGGGGTCTTGTTTCGCTGATCGTGTTTGGGTACCAGGCGTTCACGGCGGATCATTTCCCCTATTCACCTGAAGTTCCGGAGGCGTAGCCTCCGATCTATTCATCACACTAAAAGGAATGATAATGCAACCAGAAACAAAACCTGTCCCCGGGAAACTCGTGGTTTTCCTCTTTGGCGAGACCGCGATGAACCTCGAGACCTCCGAAGTGGTCGAGAGCAGGACCCTGAAGAGCGGCCCGAGCTATCCTGACGTCATCCCCCGGCAGAAGATCATCAAAGTGGAAAAACGCGCGGTCGACGGCCTCGAGGTCGAGTTTACCGTCAAGGCCTATTTGCCTGATGTGGTCGTTGTTGAGGCGACGCTCGATATGGACAGTATTCTGTCCGATACCACACTGGAGCTCAAACGCAGGCTCATCAACGAATGCCGGAAGATACTGGGTGAGTTCGGATGCGACCCGAAGTTCGATGAAGAATACAGCGTGTTCTGCATCTCGGCCTACAGCGGCGACCCCGAAGTGTATCTGTCCCTGTACGGGGACACGATCGCGGCGTTCCTCAAGAACGAACGGATCGCGCTCGACGAGGAAGAGGTGCAGGCCACGCTGTCGACCTACCTGAAGTACGGAAAGAACGACATCACGATCGTGGATTGGGACGGCGCCTTTCTCTTCGATTCATCAGGTGATTTTGACAGCAATATCGAACTGTTCGAGATCGCGAACCTCCAGCTCCTGAAATCGCGGATCCTCGACTACGATCTTGATGAACGGCTCGAAAAGACCCTCCGTCTCGTTAAGGCGCCCAAGAAGCTCCCGGTCATTCGTTCCGCGGAGGTGAGGAGGATCGTGAGGGAGATCATCGAGATCCGGACGCAGTCCATTCTCGAATCAGAGGCCGTGGAGCGGAACATCAAGCTGATCGGGGACTGGTATTCCGCGAAACTCTACACGCTGATCTCAAGGAAGTTCCACCTGGACAGCTGGAAGGCGGAGATCAAGGAAAAGCTCGACACCCTCGAGGACGTGTACACCATGGCCACGGAGAATTTCAGCGTGTCCTACCGGGCGACCATCGAGTTCGTCATCCTCGGCGGATGGTTCGTGCTGCTGCTCCTGTACGTGGGGGAGTTCCTGTTCACGAAGTGATGGGAAAACGGATTGAGACGGAGGGCGTTCTTTGCCCGACCCTCTCAAACGACTAGATGGAAAATCATGACTGGGTAATTCTATAAATCGTTCGGTTGGAAGAAATAGGCAGCGCTGGTAAAGCTCACTCGCTTTCCAGCCCGTATTTTTTCAGCTTTCTCCAGAGCGATACGCGGTCGATGCCGAGTGTCTGGGCCGCAAGGGTCCTGTTGCCGCCGACCTCTCCGAGCACCCACTTGATATAGGCCTCTTCCTGCTCTTCGAGCGACGGGATCTTGCCCTCCTTCTTGCGGAAGGTCTTGATGCTGAGTTCCCGCAGGTCCTCGGGCAGATGGCCGGTCTCGATAACGCCGCCGTTCGTGAGCGCCACCCCGCGTTCGATGATGTTCTCCAACTCCCGCACATTCCCCGGAAAGTCGTAGTTCATGAGCAGGGCGATCACGTCCTCGCTGATATCGGCCACTTCTTTTTTCATCAGCAGGGTGTATTTTTTTAAAAAATAGTAACAGAGCAGGGGGATGTCGTCCTTGCGCTCCGCGAGGGGCGGAATTCGGAGCGAGACCACGTTCAGCCTGAAGTAGAGGTCCTGGCGGAAGGCGCCGCTCTTCATGGAATCGTGAATGTCCCGGTTCGTCGCGGCAATAAACCGCACGTCCACCTTGAGCGATTCAATGCCGCCGACGCGCAGGACCTCCTTTTCCTGGATGACCCGAAGGAGCTTTACCTGCATGGACGGCGGCATCTCGGTGATCTCATCGAGAAAGAGCGTGCCGGCCGAGGCCATCTCGATGATGCCTTTTTTCAGGTTGTTCGCGCCGGTGAAGGCGCCCTTTTCGTGGCCGAAGAGCTCGTTTGACAAAAGCTCCTCGGTAAAGGCGCCGCAGTTGACGGCGAAGAACGGTCCCCCGGCGCGGCCGCAGTTCAGGTGGATGTACCGCGCAAAGAGTTCCTTGCCCGTGCCGCTCTCGCCCGTGATGAGGACGTTGCAGTCCGTGGGCGCGATCTGGCGCGCGGTATCGAGTAATTTCTGCATGGTCGGGTCCTGCGTGATGATCTTGACCTTTCCCTGGTAGGTCTCCAGCTGTTCCCGGAGATGACGGTTCTCGGTCTTGAGCCGGACCTTGTGCACGGCCTCCTGGACGACCTTGCGAACCTCTTCGAGCCTGAAGGGCTTGGCGATATAGTAGAATGCGCCCTGCTTCATGGCCTCGACGGCCGAGTCGAGCGTGGCGTAGCCCGTGATCATGATGACTTCCGTGTCCGGGTAGAGTTCTCGCGTCTTTTTCAGGATCTGCATGCCGTCCACCTTTTCCATGCGCAGGTCCGTGAGCACCACGTCGAACTGCCCCTCATCGAGCAGCTTGAGCGCGTTCGGCCCACTCTGCGTGCTTGTCACGTCGTAGCCTTCCTTCTTCATAACGTGCTCGAGGTTTCTGAGCGCGATCCGTTCATCGTCGATGATGAGCAGCCTTGCTGTGCCTTCCATGATTGTTGCTCCTTAAAAAAATGTAACTACTCAAGTCTGTCTCACACAAAGCCACGAAGGCACAAAGAACGGCTTTATACCCTTGGGTTTAAACCAAAAAGGACTTTTTGTATTTCTTCGTGTGCTTTGTGCCTTCGTGTGAGAATATGGTTTTAATATCCCAAAATTACGCGTTGTCCTTTAAGGGCAGCCGGATCAGGAACCGTGTGCCCTTGCCCGGCTGGCTGTCCACGGCGATGCAGCCGTCATGTTCCTCGATGATCTCATGGACGATGAAGAGGCCGAGCCCGGAGCCTTTGCCGACGTCCTTGGTCGTGAAAAAGGGGTCGAAGATCTTTGAAACGATATCGTGCGGTATCCCGGAACCGCTGTCCTGTATTTCAATGTCGACGGTGTCCTGGTCCAGCGTGCACTTGCCTCGGTACTTGAGATAGTTGTAAATGCCGGTCTTCTCCTCATCCTCAAGATCGTCCATCGCCCGGCGTTTCACTGCCTTGATGGTGATCGTTCCTTCATCGGGCGAGATCGCATCAATGGCATTCTTGATCAGATTTAAAAGAGCCTGCTGCATCCGCTGCTTGTCCGCGAAGATCATGATGTCCTCGGGGATGGAAAGAGAGATCCCTATCTTTGTCGGCACCTGTCCTTTCACGAACTGGATGGTCTCGTCGAAAAGGTGCTTGAGCGACAGCGATTCTTTTTTGAATTCCCGGTCCCGTGAAAAGTCGAGCAGGGAGCGGACGATGTTCCGCGCCCGGTCGGTCTGTTCATTGATCTGGGACATCAGTTCCTTGGTGAGATCGGGGTCCAACGGCCAGGGACGGGGAGACTTTTCTTCGAGGGCATCCTGGAGCTCTTCCATCAGGATCTGGTTCGACGATGAAATATTCGACAGGGGGTTGTTCAACTCATGGGCCACACCGGCCAGAAGCGTGCCGAGGGACGCGAGCTTCTCGGACTGGATCAGGTGCCGCTCGTGCAGTTCAAGCTGTTTCAGCATTTTGTTGAACGCGTTCATGAGCGAGACGATCTCACGGTCCCGGGAGTCGATCGAAATTCGCTCGAACGCGCCCTCGGCGATCACTCCCATGCTCTGCTCGAGCGATTTCAGCGGTTTGACCACCATGCGCGACAGGACCTGGCCTATGGCGATCGCCGCCAGGGAGAGAAATACGATCGAGACGAGAAGGACATGCCGGGAACTGCTCAGTATCTGCTGAAGGTCCTTCCGCTCGGTCTTCGCTATTCCTTCGGCAATGGTGATGATGTCCTTCCCGGTGCTGCGGATATTCGCGGCCAGTATGGTCTTTCGGGCAGGATGCGTGCCGCCGGTCTTCGCATACAATTCCATGAGGTCCTTGTACTCGTTCAGGCCGGCCTGGAGGGACGATATCTGCTCCGACGGTGCGATGGCGGTGAATCCCTTGATGTTGCTGTCGATGATGTCCCGGGCCCGGGACACGTACTGGATGTTCTCGTCGTAGTCCGACTGCTGACCGTACAGGAAGTAATTCTTTTCAAAGCGCCGGATCTCGAGCGAGGTGTCGAAAAATTCCGAAATGGCCTCGCCGAACATGATCTTCTTCTCGATGTACCGCAGTTCCAGGAAGGTGAACACGGACAGCCCGATGATCATCGCGACGATGGCGAAATAGCCGAGAGTTATCTTCTGTCTGATGCTCGGGGTGTAGTTCATCACGGTTGACCGCCCAGCACCGCGTCCACCACCTCGGCCACGGTGTCGACAAGGCGAATGTCGATGTCCCTCTTCATATCTTCCGGCAGTTCCTGCACATCGGCCCGGTTCCGCGCCGGCACGAGCACGGTCTTGACCTTTGCGCGCCTTGCCGCGAGCACCTTGTCCTGGATGCCGCCGACGGGGAGTATCCGGCCGGTCAGCGTTATCTCGCCGGTCATGGCCACGTCCCTGCGCGCGGGCCGTTTGGTCAACAGCGACAGGAGCGCCGCGAGGATCGTGACGCCGGCGGAGGGGCCGTCCTTCTGGATCGCCCCGGACGGAACATGGATGTGAATGTCCTGGTGCTCAAAAAAGTCTTCGGCGATGCCGAAGGACCCGGCGTTGCTGCGGATATAGCTGAGCGCCGCCTGGGCCGATTCGCGCATCACGTCGCCGAGCGATCCGGTGATGATGAGCTCCTTGTTGCCCTTCATCCGGGCGGCTTCGACAAAGATGATCTCGCCGCCGCTCTCGGTGCGAACGAGGCCGGTGGCCACGCCGACGCGGTCCTGTTCCTCGATCACTTCGAACTGGAATTTTCTCCTGCCGAGGTAGCGTTCCACGGACCCGGGGGTTATGGTCACGAGCTCCGCGCTACCCGCGGTCTGGAGCGATTCCCGCGCGATCTTCCGGCAGATTGTGGCGATCCTGCGCTCAAGGTTCCGGATGCCGGCCTCGCGCGTGTATTCCTGGATGATCCTGTCAACGGCCTCGTCAGTGAAGACCACCTGGTCCTGAGAGAGGCCTTTTTCGCGGATCTGTTTGGCGCAGAGGAACTGTTGCGCAATATGGGTCTTCTCTTCCCGCGTGTAGCCGGTGAACTCGATGACCTCCATGCGGTCGCGGAGCGGCGCGGGGATGGTATCGAGGACGTTCGCGGTCAGGATGAACATGACGCTCGAAAGGTCGAAGGGAACGTCGAGGTAGTGGTCCGTGAACGCGCGGTTCTGCTCAGGATCGAGCACTTCAAGCAGTGCCGAAGCGGGATCTCCCTTGAAGTCATGTCCTATCTTGTCGAGTTCGTCGAGCATGATGACGGGATTGGCTGATTCCACCCTGCGAAGCTCTTCGATAACCCTGCCGGGCTTGGCGCCCACATAGGTGCGCCGGTGTCCGCGGATGTCGGCCTCGTCCTTGAGACCTCCGAGGGCGATCCTCGTGAACTTTCTGCCGAGGGCGCGCGCGATGGATTTCCCGAGCGAGGTCTTGCCGGTTCCAGGAGGGCCGGTGAAACAGAGTACGGAGCCCTTGGTGCTGGGTTTGAGCGTCCGTTGTTCCATGGCCCGTTTCACGGTCTCGCGCACCTCATCGAATTTGTAGGGCTTGGCCAGGTAATGGAACGCGCCCTTTTGCATGGCCTCGATGGCAGAGGGGACCGTGGCATAGCCGGTTACCATCACGACCTTCGTGTCGGCGTGTTTTATCCTGATCCGGTCCAGCAGGTCCATGCCGTCGATCCTGCCCATGCGAAGGTCGGTCAGCACCACATCCACGTCAGAGGACTCCAGCTCCCGAAGCGCTGCTTCGCCGTCAGCGACAGCGACCACGTCGTAATTTTCCTTCGTCAGGATATGCGCCAGATTTTTTCTCGCGATCTCCTCATCGTCGACGATCAGAACCCGCGCCTTCCTGTTCCTGATGAGCACCTTGATGGCAAGGTGCTCCATGATCCTCTCCTTGATCTTGTTCAGGCCGTAATGGTTCTCGTTCAGGATGCGCTCGGCGCGGACAATATCGAGGTTGTCCTCGGTCTTTTTGTTCCAGGGAAGGGAAACGAGGTAATCAATGTAGGTGACGCCGATCGTATACTCGGCAGAGGAAGGACTGATCCTGGTCAGCAGATCGAGTTCCTGCCCGGCGATCTTCTGCACAGTGTTCGGCATGGCGGCCTCAGAGAGCTTCCGGCGAAGCTCTTCAATGATGAATTCCTGATGACTGTCTTCCGATTTATTAAAGAATTTCATGCAACACCCTTGATAAATTGAGATGGTTGCATTTTACAACGTTTTCAATTCTGATGCAACAGGTAAAATTAATCATAAAAATCAATATGATATGAGTGTTCATCCAAAAGCCATTGCATTATATAACAGTGGTGAATGAGGACTGATTGGAGACTCGTGTTTAATAATAGCATGCTGTCAATGAGTTAGCATGCTTTTCAGTTTTGGCACAGGAGTTGAAATAGAGATAAGCAAGGAAACAAAATAAATCGACAAGGAGGAAAAACCAATGAAGACCTTACTCAAGAAATTCGAGACGGCAATGGTCGCGGTTTCATTCGCGGAAGAAGGGGAGTTTGAGACCGCACGCAAGATCATGAATGAGGACAGAAAGAGCGAGCGACCTTCTCAGTATGATTACAAGAGACCGGCTGCGAGAAAAGAACTGCGCGCTGACTAAGAACGAAGAACCGGGAGAACTGATCCCGCGAGGTTTGCCATGGAAGCAACAAAGATAAAAAAATTAATGAAGAACGTCGAAGACGCGCTGGCCGCCGCGACATTTGCCGAGGAAGGCCAGGCTGAGACGGCCAGATCGATCATGAAGGAAGGGCGGAGGGTCCTGCTTGCTCTCAAGGAAAGCCGGATCGATGCGAGGACCCTGAAGTATGCGTTGAACACGTCCAGGAGGATTGGCGCTGACCTCGATATTCTGCATGTCACCGCTCCGGGCAATACCGCGCTCTTCATCGACCCTTTGCTTTCGAACTTCGAGTCAGAGCTGAAGGCGGAAGGCATTGTCTACCGCATGATCACGCGGACCGGATGTCTCAAACAGCAGATCATCGATTATACGAACAGTGAAAGGGACATTCTCTTCGCGGTCATCGAGTCCCCGCACAGCCTGGATGTGGACTGCAACAAGAAGGACAAGACGCTTTCGGAGCTCTGGCAGAAGCTGAAATGCCCGCTCGTCGTGGTCATGGACGGGGCGAGGGGTTGAGGATTTGAGATCATTCGACTGTCGCTCATGATGGTGAGCTTGAGTCGAACCAGTTCGGAGTTGGGAGTTCGGAGTAACACCACACAGCAAGAAAATAAACATCTGTACTACATAAATATAAATCAAGGAGGAATTATCATGGCACAGAGTAACACAAAAAAGAAGCCGGTGGCCGCGATGATCGTTATGGGCGTCATTTCCATAGCGCTGTACGCGACCCTTCTGATCAAGCAGGACGTGATCAACAGCACCTTCGCCCAGGGAGGATGGTATGCGCTGCTGCCTATCATCGTGGCATTCGTATTCTCCTATTTTCACGGCGGGTTCACCGGTCATTTCTGGACCGTTCTGGGCGTCGAGGCAGCGCGCAAGAAAAAGGAGGTAAAGTAACATGCATGACATAGTGACGAGTTTCATCAATCTTGATGCGATCACCATCCTTTATCTCTTCGGCGTGGGTTTTGTGGGTGGTCTTGTCAGCGGTTTTATCGGCTCCGGCGGAGCTTTTGTGCTCACCCCGGGAATGATGAGCCTCGGCGTCCCGGGTCTCATGGCAGTGGCGAGCAACATGTGCCACAAGTTCCCCAAGGCGCTCGTGGGCGCCATGAAGCGTTTCAAATACGGACAGGTAGATGTGAAGCTCGGCCTCATACTCGGCGTATCTGCTGAAGCAGGGGTCCTGTACGGAGCGGGCATCCAGGAAAAGATCAAGGCGACCTACGGCGACGCGGGATCCAACCTCTATGTGAGCGTGGCCTTTGTGGTCATCCTCGCGACGGTCGGCGGCTTTGTTCTTTACGATGCGTGGAAGACCTACCGGTCAGGCAACGCCAACACGGCGGAAAAGGCGGGTAAGCTCGCCCTCTGGATCCAGTCCATCAACATTCCCGGCACCATGGTATACTTCAAGAGCATCAATGCGCGCGTTTCCGTTCTGTTCACCATCCCCCTCGGTTTCGCGACGGGTATGATGGCCGCGACGATCGCGGTCGGCGGATTCGTCGGGGTCCCCGCGATGATCTATGTTCTCGGCGCGCCGAGCCTCATGGCCTCGGCCACGGAGCTGGTGATCGCCTTTGTCATGGGCCTCGGCGGTTCGCTCAAGTATGCAATGCACGGCATGGTCGACATCCGGCTCGCCATGATCATCCTCGCGGGCTCGCTCTTCGGCATTCAGCTCGGCGCCATCGGCACCACCTATGTAAAGCCCTTCATGATCAAGGTCGTCATGGGCGTGATCATGGTCATCGTGCTCTTCAGCCGCGGCCTGATGGTCCCGGTATACCTCGCACAGCTCGGTCTCATTGATCAGATCAGCGAAGGAACGGTGAAGTTGCTCAAGACCTCCAGCTTTGCTATAATGATATTTGCGTTGCTGCTCGGCGCCTTCATCGTCCTGAGGGCCATGTGGCAGGGGAAACAGGCCGAGAAACTACAGCATGCATCAGGAGCCCTGGAGCATGGGAAGATATAGAAAGATCCTCGTTGCCGTAGACAGTTCGGAATCCGGCAGGAACGCGCTCCATCAGGCGTTCAAGCTGGCCAACGAGGAGAAGTGCTGGATAACGGTCACTTCCGTGGTACCGCCGTACGAAGGCGAGATCGAACTGCTCGGTGTCAATGACATCAGGGCCGCTCTCCGGAAGCCCTGCGAGGAGGCCCTCGCGGAGGTGGAGAAGATCGCCAAAACCGAGCGCATGCTCGTCAAGACGGTTTGCGAAGAGGGCGAGGTCCACGAACGCATTGTGGACCTGGCCGACGCCGAGAACTGCGACGTTATCGTGATGGGAAGGCGCGGGCTTCGCCGAATCGAGCGCGCGCTCATCGGCAGCGTCACGGCGAGGGTCATCGGCCACACCCAGCGTGATGTGCTGGTGGTCCCGAACGGGACTGTTGTCGGGTGGAAGAAGATCGTGCTTGCGACCGACGGATCGAAGCACAGCGCCAAAGCCACGGAACGGGCGATCTCCTTCGCGCAATCCTATGGTGGTGAGCTCAGGGTCGTTTCGGTCGTGGACGTTCCATCCGAATTTTACGCCGAGGCGCCCCAGGCTGTGGAAGACCTGGTCCGTAAAGCGAAAGGTTTTGTCGCTGACGTGAAAAAGCAGGCCGAAGCGGCGGGAGTAAAGGCTGAAACCTTTGTTGGAGAGGCCGAGGCCGACGAGGCGATCACCAAACTTGCGAAGGAACAGAACGCGGACATGATCGTCATCGGCTCGCACGGAAGGACCGGCCTTCGCAGGCTTCTCATGGGAAGTGTGGCGGAAAGGGTCATCGGTTTTGCACCCTGCCCGGTGCTTGTGGTAAAGGCGTAAGAATAGAGAATGGATACAAAAGGCTGAAGGAGAACGCTCCTTCAGCCTTTTTTTACGGCTCTTCTCCGGGGACGTGCGGGGTTGGGGTAGGGCGAAGGCTTTGTTGCTTTACTCCCATTCGAGAATTTAGGCGTGCGGCCGAGTGATGAGCTGCCCAAAAAAACAGTGCACACTTGGGATTAGTGCCAATTTTTATTATTGCACGAGACCGTTTAAGTATGATACTGTGAATTATGTCACTGAAGAAAAAAATAGTCCTCAGCTTCTTCATCAGCGCCTTCATCATCGCCATCCTCGCGGCCTTTGAGTATTTCAGCTTTGTTGAGATCAAGAAGGAGATCCGGTATCTCGAGATCACCGACACGATCAGCCGCAAGTCGCTTCAGCTCCGGCGTCACGAGAAGAATTACTTCCTCTACAGCCCCCAGAAGATGGAAGAAGAGTCCGCGGCGGTCCACGCTTATCTTGCCGAGCTGAACGACACCCTGGCGAAGAACCCCGGGATCGATAGGTCGGAGCGGATCTCTTTGCGGGACCGGATCAATGAATATGAACACCGTTTTGGTTCCATCGAGGTCGAGGCGAAGCGTCTGACCGAGCTCTTTGAAAAGGCCAAGATCTCGCACGGGCGGAGCGACAAAAAATATATTTCCCTTGTCGAGGCGACGTTCCTCGAACGGCCTGCCCAGTCCGCGGAATTTCTGGAAAAGGTTTTCCTTCTGCCCCCCGGTCATGTTCTGCCCGTCGGTCTCCGTGCCCTTGATGCGGACATCCTGGCGCTCAGGAAAACCGGTGAGGAGATCCTGGTCATCTCCAAGGACCTCGACAAGATCGCCCGGGAAAAGGCCGAGACGGTGATACGGGTATCGCAGATCGCGATCCTGATATTTTTCCCGCTCTTTTTTGCCGTGGGGATAGGGACGCTGTTCTTCATCAGTACGAACGTTGTAAAAAGGCTGATGCTTCTGATCAATGTGGTGGAGAGGACGGGCAAAGGCTCCTACCCGCATCTGTCCATCCCGTCTTCCCGCGGGAATGCCCATGACGAGGTGGGGGTGCTGATCGACCGGTTCAATACCATGGAGGACCAGCTTGCCGAACGGGCGGCGGAGATCGAACGGAAGAACAAAGAACTGATCCAGACCAAAAAGCTCGCCGCCATCGGAACCCTTGCCGCGGGTGTGGCCCATGAGCTGAACAATCCCCTGAACAACATCTACCTTTCAGCGCAGGTACTCTCGAAGGAATCGGGTGAGGGCTGCCGGCCTGAAGTGAAAGAGGCCGTATCGGACATCCTGGGCCAGACGGTCCGGGTGAAACGGATCGTCGGCGATCTTCTGGAGTTCGCCCGGGGTCGCGAACCCCGTTTGCAGAAGGTGAATCTGAACGACCTGATCAGGGGCGTGTATAAGAGGATCACGGCGGATACCGGGAAGGTGCGGTTTTCCCTGGATGCCGACCCGCCGGATGCCGTGCTCGCGGCCGACCCGGAGCAAATGGAGCAGGTCTTCATCAACCTGTTCACCAACGCGGTGGAGGCCATGCCGGATGGGGGAGAGCTCGCGGTGAGGGTCAGTACCGTTGACGATGCCCTGACCGTCTCCGTGACGGACAGCGGCAAGGGCATTCCCCGGGAATCGCAGGACAAGGTCTTCGAGCCGTTTTATACCACCAAGGACAAGGGCACGGGGCTGGGGCTGGCCATCGTGTTCAATATCATCAGAAAACACTATGGAGAGGTCAACGTGGCGAGCACCGAGGGAAAGGGTACGACGTTCACGATAACGCTGCCGAGATCGATGTAAGGCGAAGAACCGGACCAGAGAAAAACCCTTTATCCGCAGATTACGCAGATTTCACAGATTAAAACAAATCTGAATTATGTTTTTAAAAAATCTGCGTCCATCTGCGTAATCTGTGGATAATATATTGACCTGAGCAGTTACAAAAGAGGAACTATTATGGCATTCAAAATACTTATCGCGGAAGATGAAGAGATCACCGTCAAGCACCTGGTGAAGACCCTCACGGCCGAGGGCTACGCGGTCACCAGTACGCTGAACGGACTCGATGCCCTGACGAAGATCGAATCAGGGTCGTTCGACATCCTGATCGCTGACATCAAGATGCCGGGGCTCACGGGCATTGAATTGCTCGAAAAGATCAAGGCGAAACAGATCGAGGTAGACGTGATCATCATCACGGGCTTCGGCAGCATCGGTTCCGCCGTGGAGGCCATGAAGAAGGGCGCCATCGAGTATGTTACGAAGCCTTTCGACCTTGACGAACTGGTCCTGAAAGTGAACAAGATTCGCGATCAGAAGATCCTGAAGAAGGAGAATATCGCGCTGAAGGCCTACGCGGGCATGGACAAAAAGGTCTCGATCATCGCCCGGAGCGCGAGCATGAACAACATCCTCGGCACCATTGACGGGATGAAGGACTCGGACTGCAACGTGCTCCTGACCGGCGAAACGGGCGTGGGCAAGAGCCTCCTGGCCAAGATCATTCACTTCACGAGCCGGCGGCAGGGCATGCCGTTCCTTTCCATCAATTGTGCCACGCTGACCGAGGAACTGCTCGCGAGCGAGCTCTTCGGCCATGAGAAGGGCGCCTTCACCGGAGCGGTCAGGACCAAGCAGGGGCTCGTCGAGATCGCCGACACAGGCACGCTGTTCCTGGACGAGATTGCCGAGATGGCACCGAACCTCCAGGCCAAACTGCTCAAGGTGATAGAGGAAGGGGAGTTCTACCGCGTGGGAGGGACCAAGCCGATCAAGGTCGACGTTCGTTTCATCGCCGCCACCAACCAGAACGTGCGGTCCATTATCGCCGAGGGACGGTTCCGGGAGGACCTGTACTACCGGTTGAACATCATGGAGATATCCATCCCCCCGCTCCGCGATCGACGGGACGACATCCTGCCGCTCTGCACCTATTTTCTGGAAAAACACGTTCTCAGTTCCCGCAAGAAGATCTCGGGGTTCACAAAAGAAGCGCTTGAGGTGCTGATGCATTACAGCTACCCGGGCAATGTGCGTGAACTGGAGAACATCGTTGAGCGCGCGATCATCCTCGAGAAGGGCGAAGTGATAACGCCGGCCAGCCTGCCCCAGACCATCAAGATGTTCCAGATAGAAACGATCGAGCCGGACAAGGTCAGGACCATCGAGGAACTCAACAAGGATTATGCGGAGAAGATACTCGAAATGTACGGCGATAACAAGTCAAAGGCTGCGGAGGTGCTTGGTATTTCAAGGACGAGTTTGTGGAGGATACTGAAAGAAGGCGAAAAGAAGTGAAGGCATTGATTAGTTGTGGGCAGAATTTATGTTGAACGTTGTTGTAAATGCAGTTTGTTACCTTGCTTCACCTATAACTATACAGCACTGCATAGAATTTCTATTTGCTATTTCTGAATGAAGTCTGCCTATAACTCAATCTTTAAGTCTGACCCCATTTGTTCCACATCTCCATTCATCACACCAGACAAATTTAATTTACCCTCACTCCGATCATCAGATATCTTCCCAGGTTAGAAACAGTTCCTCGTTTTAGATTTGAACAAAACCACAACTTCACATTTTTTAATCCAATCTCATTTATTTTGATATATATCCTCGACTAGCAAGATACAAGACTCGAACCTATGAATTGTACCCTTATTTCTCCTGAACTGGTATACTATTGGATAGGTACATCAGATGCACTTCGCGATCTTTTCACCACTTCAAATGAACAGCGCAGGCGAAGACCTCCTGGAGGTGCAGTTTGGCTGAGCGATTGCTCATAGTAGAAGACGAAGACACACTCTGCAGGTCATTGCAGAGGATCTTACAGCGCGAGGGCTATGAGGTGGACATCGCCGACAGCGCCGAATCTGCTTTCATCCTTCTCGAGCACGGTTCCTACGACCTCATCATTACCGACATCATCCTTCCCGGCATCAGCGGCATCGAACTCCTGACGAAATACCGCAGGACAAATCCCGCACAAAAAGTAATGGTCATCACCGCCTATGCCTCTCTGACCACAGCGATGGAATCCATCAAGGCCGGCGCCTGCGATTTTCTCGTAAAGCCCCTGATGCATGACGAGATGAAGCGGGCCGTCAGAAAGGCCCTCGATACACCAAGGTGACCAGAACCGTTCGCGGGGTGGGTCCCGGAGCAGTGCCATGACAAAAGACGACGCATTTACGTTCCTCAAGCAAACACCGCCCTTCAGTTTCGTTGAAGAAGCAGCCCTCGCTGGTATCGTAAAGGACCTGTCTCCGGCATTCTATCGCAAGGGACATGTCATCCTCCGCCAGAACGGGCCTGCAGCAGAGCAACTCGTCCTCATTATAAGCGGCGCGGTCCGGGTATATGTCAAAACGAATGAAGATGAACAGGTGCTGGTCGACACCCGGACCCCGGGGGAATTCTTCGGTATGCGTTCTTTTTTATTCGGCGACATTTCGCTGGACACGATCGTTGCCGCGGAAGACACCTCATGTTACCGGATCCCGAGGGAAACGGTCCTCGGTCTGCTGAAAACGAATGCGCAATTCTCGGAATTCTGCCTGCGTTCTCTGCTGAAACGGCTCATGCACATGGCCTACAAGGAGATGCACGACCGGACGCTGTTGTACGGCGGCGGGGACAAACTCCTGTTCACGAACGTACTGTGCGATCTCGCCAGCAGGAAGGTGATCACTGCGTCGGAAAACGTGTCCATCCGTGAGGCAGCGAAGATCATGGAGAACAACGGTATCGGTTCCCTGGTCCTGCTCGATGAAAACGGCTTGCCGTCGGGAATGGTCACTGACCGGGACCTCAGAAACAAGGTCGTCTCCCGGGGCAGGGACATTGAGGGACGGGTGGGCGATATCATGAGCGTGGCACTCATCAAGGCGGAAGAGCGGGACCACTGTTTTGAGGCGCTCCTGAAAATGATGCGGTACAATATTCACCACCTGCTTGTGGTCGGCAAGGGAGAGCTGAAAGGGATCCTGTCCAGCCATGACCTTATGATGCTGCAAGGGGCGTCTCCCCTGTTCCTTGCGCGGGAGATCGAGAGCCTGGACACGCTCGATGGGCTCGTTCCTGCGTCGATAAAAATCGACCGCACCATCACCATTCTCATCAGGGAAGGTGCCAAGGCAAGCACAATAACCAGGATCATCACCGAGATCAACGACCGGCTTGTACAAAAGATCCTCAAGATCACCGAATCCTGGATGGGGCCTCCGCCCGTCGGTTACTGCTGGATCGTCTTCGGGAGCGAAGGGAGAAAGGAACAGACCTTCAAGACGGACCAGGACAACGCCATCATCTACGAGGACACAGCCGACCGGGGCAGAGACGCTGCTGAATATTTTGCCGAGTTTGCCGTCCGGATGAAAGATGCCCTGGCGCGGTGCGGGTTTCCCCCGTGCAGCGCGGACTATATGGCGAGCAATCCGGCATGGCGCCAGCCGCTCAGTGTCTGGAAAAAGTATTTCTCGGACTGGATCAACATACCCACGCCGGAGGCGGTCCTCCGGTCACTTATCTTTTTCGACTTCCGGCCCGTGCACGGCGATCCGCTGCTTGCGGAACGGCTCAGGGCATTTCTGGGCCATGCGATAAAGGACAAGACCCTGTTCCTCGCCCACATGGCCGGAGTCGTGGTTAAGAACAGACCGCCCATCAATTTTCTGGGAAATTTTAAATGTGAAAAAAGCGGCGCCAATAAGGGGACATTCAATATCAAGATCAACGGGCTCTGCCCGATCATCGATGCCGCACGGCTGTCCGCACTGGAGGAAAAGGTGTACCATACGTCCACGGTGGAGCGGCTCTCGGAACTGAAGGACCGCTCCTGTACCGTGGGCCCATTCACCGGTGAGCTTGAACTTGCCTTTGAGTTTCTGATGTCACTGAGGCTCAGACACCAGTACCAGCAGATCCAGAACGGGCTGGAACCGGACAATTATATCGATCCGCGGAACCTCGCTGAACTGGAGAGATCAATGCTGAAGTCGTCTTTCAAGCTGATCGCGGCGGTCCAGGAAAAGACCATGAAAAAATATGGCTCAATAGTGGCAATGTAGCAGGCTCTTTCAAGGTGAAAGGGGGTAACTACCATTGTATAAAAGCTTTATCCCCCAGTTCCCCCTTTTTCTCCATTTCTCCTTAATGGTTTTTCCTCAAGTACTCAAGTATTCCGAATTTAATATATCCCTCCTACGATCATCAGATATCTTTCCCGATCAGCAACATCTTTTTGTTGCGAATTCAATCTCGAAGTGCAAGACCGTATGGGACCGTATGGGGTCAGACTTAAGGGACCGTATGGGGTCAGACTTAAAGATTGGCGTGCCCAGCGAAGGGCCGCACACACTTGCGGGTGCAAGTCCCGCCATGGCAATAAGCCAAAGCCATGTAGCTTGGATGGCAGGAGGTGAGGGAAACGTTGCCTT